>NZ_JARAVL010000030.1:0-125792 GCF_033792725.1 Streptomyces sp. PA03-5A
CGGGTACCCGAGGACACGCCGGTGAACCGCCCGTCCGCATGCTCATCTGGCCGGTCAGTGCCGGGGGCGTTAGAGACCGTACGGTCCGGGAACGCGTGACTGGGGCACCGAATCGGTTCACCGACGAGCGGAAGCGGACGACGCTACCACCGTCGCCCTCGTGGCCGGGGCGACCGGTACGGCCGTCACGGTGCGCCGCCACCGACGACGTTGAGCCGAACCGGAGGGTGACTCCCATGTCCATCAAGGTGTCCGACTACGTCCTGCAGCGGCTTCGCGAATGGGACGTCGAGCACGTCTTCGCCTATCCCGGTGACGGCATCAACGGACTGCTCGCCGCCTGGGGCCGGGCGGACGACAACCCGCGGTTCGTCCAGGCCCGCCACGAGGAGATGGCCGCCTTCCAGGCGGTGGGGTACGCCAAGTTCTCCGGCAGGGTCGGCGTCTGCGCGGCCACGTCGGGCCCCGGCGCCATCCATCTCCTCAACGGCCTGTACGACGCGAAGCTCGACCACGTTCCGGTGGTGGCGATCGTCGGGCAGACCAGCCGCAGCGCGATGGGCGGCTCGTACCAGCAGGAGGTGGATCTGCTCAGCCTGTTCAAGGACGTCGCCTCGGAGTACGTGGAGATGGTGACCGTCCCCGAGCAGCTGCCGAACGTCATCGACCGGGCGATGCGGGTGGCGGCCGCGAAGCGGACGGTCACGGCCGTGATCATCCCGGCCGATGTCCAGGAACTCGACTACTCCCCGCCGCAGCACGCGTTCAAGATGGTGCCGTCCAGCCTGGGCATGCCGTCCTTCACCCTGGTCCCCGACGAGGCCGATCTGGACAGGGCGGCCGAGGTGCTCAACGCGGGCGAGAAGGTGGCCGTCCTCATCGGTCAAGGAGCGCGCGGCGCACGGCCCGAGGTGGAGCAGCTGGCCGACACGCTCGGCGCCGGTGTGGCCAAGGCGCTGCTCGGCAAGGACGCGCTGTCGGACGAACTGCCGTACGTCACGGGGGCGATCGGCCTGCTGGGAACCCGGCCCAGCTACGAGCTGATGCAGGACTGCGACACCCTGCTGGTGATCGGTTCCAGCTTCCCCTACAGCCAGTTCCTGCCGGAGTTCGGCAAGGTCCGCGCGGTGCAGATCGACATCGACCCCTTCATGGTCGGCCTGCGCTACCCGTTCGAGGTGAACCTCGTCGGCGACGCCAGGACGACCCTGACGCGGCTGCTGCCGAAGCTGGAACGCACGAAGCACGGCAGCTGGCGCAGGAAGATCGAGAAGGACACGGCCCGCTGGTGGGAGGTCATGGAGCGCCGTGCCGGCGTCGAAGCGGACCCGATCAACCCCGAGTACGTCGTGCACGCGCTGGACGCGCTCCTGCCCGAGGACGTCATCCTGGCCGCCGACTCCGGTTCCGCGGCCAACTGGTACGCCCGGCACCTGCGGATGCGCGGTAGCATGCGCGGTTCCCTGTCCGGCACGCTCGCCACCATGGGGCCCGGTGTGCCGTACGTGATCGGCGCGAAGTTCGCCCACCCGGACCGCCCGGCGATCGCCCTGGTCGGTGACGGGGCGATGCAGATGAACGGGATGGCGGAGCTCATCACCGCCGCCAAGTACTACCGCGAGTGGTCCGATCCGAGGATGGTCGTGGCCGTGCTCAACAACGGCGACCTCAACCAGGTGACCTGGGAGATGCGCGCCATGTCCGGAGCGCCGCAGTTCCTGCCCTCCCAAGCCCTTCCGGACGTCGCCTACGCCGACTTCGCCCGCTCCATCGGCCTGGACGGCCTCCGCGTGGAGAAGCCGGGCGAGGTCGAGGGGGCCTGGCAGCGGGCGCTGGCCGCGGACCGCCCGTTCGTCCTGGACTTCCGCACCGACCCCGCCGTCCCGCCGATCCCGCCGCACGCCACGCTGGACCAGATCGAGGCGGCGGCCGCGTCCGTCCTCAAGGGGGACTCCGACCGCGCCGCCATGGTCCGGCAGGGCTTCAAGGCGAAGGTGCAGGAGATGCTGCCCGGCCGCGGGCGCCACGGCAACGGCGAACCGTGAGCCCGCCCGCCGCGACCGGGGGGCCGCGGCTCAGGTGCCGGGCGCGCAGTCGCCGAGCACCGGGAGCAGTTGCAGCTTCTCGTGGGTCTCCGAGCCCGGGGTGGCGGTGTAGACGAGCAGGGACTGGCCTTGGTCGGCGTCGTACAGCACCTGGCAGTTCAGTTCGAGCAGCCCCAGCTCCGGGTGGAGCAGACGCTTCACCTCGCCGCACCGCACACCGATCTCGTGTGCCTGCCACAGGTCGCGGAACTCCGGGCTCTGGGCGAGCAAGGCCTCGACGATGGCCCCGGCCCGCGAGTCCGCGCCGAGCCGGGAGTAGACCGCGCGCAGGTCGGCGACGAAGCGGCGGCTCAGCCCGGGCCGGTCGTCCTCGTGGTAGGCATGCCTGGCGGCGGGGTCGGTGAACCAGCGGTAGACGAAGCTGCGGGCCGGTCCGGTGAAGCGCGTCTCGTCCCCGAGCAGCGCGACCGACAGGCGCGTCTGCAGCAGGGTCTCCCCCAGCGCGGTGATCCAGCGCGGCGACCACCGGCCCGATGTCCTCCGGCTCCCCGACGCGGCCGAGCGCCGCCCGCTCGGCCATCGCCGTGCGCAGCCCCTCGTCGACGACGTCCGTCCCCGCGGCGCCCAGCGCGAGGGCCGTGGCCCGGCCCAGTCCCCGGTTGCCGCCGGTGATCACCGCGATCGCGTTCACGCTCATGTTCAGCTCTCCTGCATCCTCGGTCCGCGGTCGGGGCCCTGGCCGGGCCCCGAACCGCTCACCACCAGGTTCGGCGGGGGCGCCGCACGGATGAAGGCATCACCGATCCAGGGAGCGCCGGTCCTCCTTTGGCGGGGTCGCCCGAGGAACGCGGATCCGATCAGGCGGGGTTCCGGCGGATCCACCACACGGACAGGGCGGCCAGCGCGACGCCCAGTGCCAGGCACAGGCCCGTGGCCGTCCATTGCAGCGGCCAGAAGTCCGACGCGGGGTGGTACTCCGCCCAGCGGCCGCTGATGCCGCGGGAGGCGAGGCACTGCTTCACGTTCCCGGCGGCGTAGCAGTCCCAGGCCTCGGCCACGCGCCGCCCGTCCTTGGACAGCGGGCCGTCCGCCAGCAGCCACGCGGTCCTGGGGGCCGGCGGTTCCGAGGTGTGCTGCGCGTACGCGGTGCTGACCGGCCAGATGCCGGGCCGGACCGCTTCCAGCAGGGCGAACAGCCCGGCGCCGGTGACGAGGGTCGCCCCCATGGCCAGGACGGTACGGCGCAGGACGAGGCCGAGGGTCGTCCCGAGGAGGTAGAGCAGGACGCTGAGGCCGACGACGACCGGCCCGACCCCGTAGAACGGGTACCACATGTGCCAGTCGAACAGGGGGCCCATGGCCTTGGCGACGGGGTGCCACCACCAGGTCATGGCGGCGGCGATGACGCCGCTGACGACCGCGGTCATGGCGAGCGGCACACCCAGCTTCGCCGCGAACCAGCGCATGCGGGTCACGGACTGGGTGGCCACCGTGCGGTACGTGCCCGATTCCAGCTCCTGCGCGAGCTGTGGCCCGCCGAGGAACAGCCCGAACAGGAACGGCAGCAGCAGCATCGCCTGGAGCGGCCGCCGCATCGGGAACTGGTACCGCTGCCCGAACGTGTTGAGGCGGCCGAGGCAGGAGTCGGAGTACTCGTGGCCGTGGCAGGCGTCGAGGTGCTGCGCGGCGACGGCCGCGGCGATGTGCTGGTGCTGTACGACGGCGTAGACGGCGATCGCTGCCGCGGCCGCCAGTCCGATCCAGAAGGCGGTGCGGTTCTGCCGCCAGATCAGCCAGGTCAGCCCGTGCAGTCGCGGTCGGCGGCGGACGACGGTGCGCGTGCCGGTGGGCGTGCCGGTGCGGGTGCCGATGCTCATGCCGCCACCACCTCGCGGCCGTTGGTGACCTGCGCGCTCGGGGTGAGCAGCGCGGGTGCGTCGGGCGTCCTGAGGTACCCGAGGACGAGCTCCTCCAGGGTGGCGGCGCGGTGGTCGGCGTCGTGGGGCGGTGCGTCGGGGGTCCGCACCAGCGAGGTGAACCCTCCGTCGCTGCCGGTGGTCGCGATGACCTGGTGGCCGTCCAGATCCTCCCGTCGGCGCGTGGTGAGCTGCCGGTGCCCGGCGAGGAGGAGTTCCACCTCGCCGGCCAGCCGGACGGTGCCGTTGTTGACGAGCACGAGGTAGTCGCAGGCGCTCTCCAGCTCGGAGACCAGGTGCGAGGACATCACGACGGTCGAACCGTGCCGCCGGGCCTCGGACTGGAGGATGTCGGTCATCTGGTGCCGGACCAGGGGGTCCAGGTCGGCCATCGGCTCGTCCAGGAGCATCAGGCGGGGGCGCTTGCCCAGGGCGAGGGCGAAGGCGACGCGGGTGGCCTGTCCGCCCGAGAGGGTGCCGACCCGGGCGTTCAGGGGGACCCCGCCGGCGTCGATGACGGACTCGGCGGTCTCCTGGTGCCAGGTGGGGTTCAGCTCCTGGCCCATGCGCAGGACCTCGCTGACGCGGAACCGCGGGTAGAGGGCCTTCTGCTGGCTGAGGAACGCGGTGCTCCGGCGGGCCCGCGCGCTGCCGGGACGGTGCCCGGACAGCGTGATCGTGCCGGTGGTCGGCGTGATCAGGTCGGCGGCCAGGGACAGCAGGGTCGTCTTGCCCGCGCCGTTGGGGCCGACGAGCGCGCAGACGCGCCCCGCGGGCAGGCGGAAGGAGGTGTCGCGCAGCGCCCACCCGCGGCGGTAGCGCCTGCCCAGCCCGATGGTCTCGACGGCGGGGACGATGGGGGAATCGGTCATGACGTGGTGGCCCGTGTGGTCTTCCTGTGCGTCCCGGTCATTCACCGGCCGGAGGGGCGGCCGGGGCCGCGGCGTACCGGCGGCGCCAGAACAGGGCCAGCAGCGCGGCACCCACGGCGAAGAGGGCCAGGTGGGGCAGTCCGGGGACGGTCAGGGCGGCGCCCCAGAGGGCCAGATGGGCGAGCAGCCGCCCGGCCAGCGGCACACCGCCTAGCAGGAGGAGCGCCACACCGAGCAGGCCGGCGGCGAGCGGTGCGGGGCGCTGGGCCAGGGGGACGGTGTCCGTACGCGAAGTTCGGTTCATGGAAAGGACGCTATGGCGCGGGCCCGGCGCCGGACTTCGGCAGAAAGTCTGCGTTCCACGGGTGACGAAAGTCGCCACCGGCGGCGGCACCCATACCTTCGTCTATTGCTTCGCGCCGCCCGGGCCCGGAGCGTCGCTCCCGGCCGGTTCGCCGGCCTCCGTGCGCCCCGAGGTGTCCAGGGCCGCTCCGGGGCGCACCCTGGAGATGCGGCCCCGCTCCCGCTTGCCGAATCCGCCCTCGGGGCGGGGCCGCCCGGCGTCCGTCCGCCGGCCTGGGCACCCCGCCCCTCGTGCCCAGGTCAGGCCTCGACGCCGCGCAGGCTCCGGAGGTCGTCCGCCGCCTGCTGGCGCAGCACGGGCACGAGCGGCCGCACCGGCTCCGGGAGGGCGGCGAGCATGAGTGCGACCTCCTCGGCGGACCCCACCTCGTCGAGGAATCCGATCATCAGGTGTCCGGCCACGGGCGGCGTGGTGGCGATCACCCGCTGCGAGAAGTCCGCCCAGTACTCGGGCGTGATGTGCTCCCGCAGTGCCGGGAAGAGGACGGGCTCTTCGTGGGCCAGGTGGCTGTGCACCGTGTCGCGTACGGCGACGGCCGCCTCGCGGAGCGCGGCCCGGGCTCCGTCGCCCTCCACGTCGCCCAACTCGACGGCGGCGAGCCGGTCGAGGCCCTCGTCCAGGCGCTCGTGTTCCGCGCTCAGCTCCTTGAGCGCGTCCGCGGCCGACGGTGCGGTCGTCAGGATCCGCGGCCACAGGTCCTCGTCCTCGGTCTCGTGGTGGTGGCGGAGGTTCACCACGAGGAAGTCACGCAGCTGGGCCAGCGTGCTCAGGGGTGCGGAAGGCCGAACGGCCGCCTCCGCCAGCAGTGTCGTGGCTACGCGGTGGACCTCGTGGGCGAGCCGGGTCTCGATGACGGCCATGGGCTCTTGGGAGGAGTGGTTCATGGGGCGGAACATATTCATTAGAAGTAATTATTGTCAATATAGTCACTTACGGTGGAGGGGTACGATGCGTCGGTGACGAGCCGGAAGTACCACTCCCCGCTGCGCGCCCATTCGGCCGCGAGCACGCGCGAAGCGATCCTGAACAGCGCCCAGGCGCTCTTCCTCGCCCGTGGATACGCCGGGGTGACCATCGGGGAGATCGCGGAGGCGGGGAAGGTCGCCGTGCCCACGGTGTACAGCAGCGTGGGGAACAAGCCGAAGATCCTGACGGCCTTGCTGGAGCCGGCCCTCACCGACCCCGCCATCGCCGACTCCCTCGCCGCCGTCGACACCAGCGACGACCCGCGCGCCGTCGTCGAGCTGACCGCCGCGGGCACCCGGCTCACGCACGAACGCCACTGGGAGCTGGTGTACGGGCTCTTCTACCGGGATCCGCCCGGGGAACCGGCTGTCAAGGCGGTGCTGGACAAGGGGGCGGACGACTACGTCCAGGCCCTGAACCGGGTCGCGGACCGCCTCGTGGCGCTCGACGCGCTCCGCTCCGAGGTGAGTCGCGCCGAGGCCGTCGACGTGCTGTGGTTCCACCTCGGCCCGCACGCCTGGATCACGCTCGTCGGCGAACGGGGCTGGGCCTTCGACCGCGCCCAGACCTGGATCGCCCGTGCCGCCTGCCGGGAACTGCTCAAGCAGGCCTGAGGCGACCGTCTCCCTCGACCAGGTGCCCGAGGGCTACCGGGCGATGGACCGGCGCGATGCGCTGGAGGTGCTCATCACTGCGTGAACACCGCGGCACCGGGCCCCGTCCGGCCTCACAAGCCGGCGTCGGCGAGGATGCCATGCATCCGCTCGGGGCGCAGCACGGGGTTGGCGGCGGCACTGTGGACGACCTCCGGATCCGGGTCGTAGAGCAGTCGTTCCAGCAGTGCGTCCGTGATGTTGGGGTGCCGCGCGACCGCTTGACGCAGGAAGGGCTCCTCCGCGGCGGCAAGTCGCTCCAGGACCGGCGGGGGCAGTTCGGGGTCCTGCAGGGCGACGTGACGCACACGGGCATCCGGTTCGTCGGCGAACGTAGGCAACATGTGGCGGGGGAAGTGGGGGTGCTCGACGAGCGGAGGCCGTACGCGGAACTCGTCACCGTGGGCACGTACGAGCCGTTCCAGGACCTCCGGGGGCGTGTCGGGCCGACGGGCGGCGATGCGGCGGACCTGGAGGTCGGGGTCGTCGTCGAGCCGTTGCCACGCCTCCTGGGGCAGGTCGCGGCAGGAGGCCAGTACGCGCCGGAATGCCACATGCGGGCTGTCCAGGTACGTCAGGCGTTCGTCGAGGGGCGCTTCGCTCAGCCAGCCTGGCCTGACGGGGTGCCAGTTCAGCGCGACCTCAGCCTCGATGCTGCCGTCCGCGCGCTGCCGTTCGACGTGGGCGTACAAGTTGTCCCGGGTCTTCGCGTCGACGTGCCGGCTCTGGGCCATCGCGACGCGCACGATCGGATCGTCCACGTCCAGGAGCCGGGCCACCATGTCGGCGGTCAGGTGCGGGTTTCCGGCGACGGCCTGCCGGACGTCCTCGTCCCCGTCTCGCATGAGCGCGAGGAACTGCTCCCCCGTGAGCGGGACGTGGCACGCCACGTTGGCACGGGTGGCGGGGTCGGCGAGGCACCGGTCCCACCACTCCGGCGGAACTCCCGGTCGCTCGTGCGTCGTCGCGGCCGCCCGGACCTGCGGATCGGGGTCGGCGAGCAGGGCCACCTGCACCTCGATGGGCCGCTCCCACCAGGTCTGCGCCACCGCGGCACGCAGCTTCGGGTCCGGCGCGCCGGCGAGTGCCCTCCTCGGCTCGCCATAGGCCTCTTCAAGAGCCTCGATGTGGGTCGGCACGCCGAGGTCGACCATGGAGCGGATGAAGTCCGCGTGCGCGTCGCGGATCGCGGCGTCGGGATGCGCGGCGATCCGGCGGCGCATCTCCGGGGAGATCAGGGACCGGCGCATCAGCACGCCGCTGTCGCTGCCGCCGTGGGTCAGCAGGGCCTCGACGACGGCGTCCGCCAGCCGGCCATCGCGCAGCTCCACCCCGTGCCGACCGGCGGCGTGCGCGGCCAGGCGCACCAGGACGTCGTCGGAAGCCGCGGGATTGCTCCCCAGCCCGGAGAGTCGCGGATGCGTGAGGCTCGTCATGCGCCCAACGTATCCGCACGGCGGACCGGCCGGTGAGCGGCAGGTACTCGTCCCCGCTTCCCCCCTCACATGCTGTCGAGGTAGTTGATGTAGAGGACAACGGCGGGAACCTTGACGTTGAGGGCGCCGGCATCGTTGGTCAACTGCTCGTCGTACGACAGTAGTTGACCACACCGAGGGTCGAACACGAGGGTCTGAACCTTTGGAAGGCCGCCGTAGGTGGTCGCCACGGAGAAGGCGTCCCCCGATCTGCCCGCGCGATCCCTCACGACGCCGCGGTACTCGACGCCTTCGACGGTGCTCAGGACCCTCAGCAGCGCGGCCCGCTGGGCCGGGGAGAAGCTGTTGTCGAGGTAGCGCTCGGCGACCGAGTCGAAGAGCTCACCCGCCCCATGCGTCTCGTACCCCGCGCGCAGCCAGCGCTTCATTCCCTCCGCGTCGGAGGGCGCCTCCTGATGGCGGACGTCCTCGGGGTCGGCGGGACCTGCCGAGTCGGTGTACTCCTCCGGTGCTCTCCCCAAAGAGCCGGCGTCCTCCCACGTTTCGCGCTGCTCCGCGGTCTGGAACTGCGGTTCCAGGGTGCGGACGCGCCACGTCTGCGACCCGTCCGGCTTCTTCCACGTCACCCTTCGCTCGGGGACGATCGCGGACGTGACCTGGATGCCGTCGATGCGGGTCGACAGGGACCAACTGTCCTGCACGAAGCGCTCGGTACCGGACGACGGCGAGTCGTCCGGCAGTGCCCCGGCCCGCCCGGCAAGGGCCTCGAGGACTTCGGCGGCGGGCCTGTCCGAGTGGCGCAGTGGCAGTGGTTCCGGCGTCACGGCGTACGCGGGCTGCGCTGCCGGGCCGGACACCTGGGGAACCACCACCGCGATGGCCGTCGCCGCTGCTGCCACCGCGACAGCCAGGCCCCACGCGCGGGCCCCGGAGCGCCGGGGCCGCGCCGCTCCGTTCTCGCGGGGGGTCCGCAGGGTCCTCTCCAGCAAGGTCCCGCGCTCGGCTGCGGTCAGGAGCTCCGCCCGACCCATGGCCGGATCCAGGGCCCGGAATCGCTCGTCGGTGTCATGCATCGGATCCACCCCATGTCAGCCTCGGCAACGCGCTGTTCTGAGTGCCCTGTGACGGTCGCTCGATCGCGGCGGGGTGCGAGGCGACCCGTCGGCGCAGACGCTTGCGCGCACGGTGCAGGCGGACCTGGAAGGTGGCGGACGAGCACCCGAGGACGCGCGCCGCGTCCTTCGGCGTCAGCTCCTCCCACAGTGCCAGACGCAGCACCTCTTGGTCGGACTCGCTCAGGCCGTCGAACGCCTGCGCCAACTGGAGACGATCCGCGACGACGTCCGCGTGATCACCGACATCTTCCCTGGGCTGGACGGCAAGCACTTCCAGCAAACCTGCGCGCCGCTGGTCGGCACGGTGGGCGTTGGCCAGGGTCCGCCGTGCCACGCCGTACAGCCACGGCAGCACGTCGAAGGCGGGCGCCTCGTCGAACCTGCGCCACGCGACGAGGAACACCTCGGCGACCACGTCCCTCGCCTGGTCAGGGTGGATGCGACGACGCACGTACGCTTCGACCGCAGGGTAAGTCGCCCTGTACACGCTGGTGAAGCGCTGCTCATCGGTTGTTGTGTCCACATCGCCTCCATCCTGTCTATGTCCGGTCGCGGCGCCCGCTTACAGGCCGGGGTCGAAATCTTCGGCACGTCATAGGCGACCACGGGTTCGGGCGCTCCAGGCCCCTACGGCTAGTCTCTGTGCTGTCGGGGCGCAGCCGGGTGGCAGGGCCCAGGCGGCGGCCGGTGGGCCGGGGAAGGACGGATGTGGACTTCGAGCCGATCCTGCGCGCCGAACACGCCTTTCAGCAGGGCCTGTCCGCGCAGGAGATCCAGGCCGTCGCCGGCCGCGCCTTCGGAGCCGCGGCCCGGGTCGTCTCGGCCGTGGAGCTGGGCCTGGGCATGTACAACAACACGTACCGCCTGACACTGGCCGGGCGGCAACGGCCGGTGATCCTGCGCGTCGCACCGGAGCCACGCAGGCAGTTCCTCTCCGAGCGGGAGCTGATGCGCAACGAGTACGCGAGTGTGCCGTGGCTGTCGGTGGTCGCGCCGTTGATGCCGCGCGTGATCGCCGCCGACTGGTCGCACGAGGTGATCGGGCGGGACTGGATGGTGCAGAGCCTGCTCGACGGGGTGCCGGCGCCGGGCCATCTGGACGCATACCCCCGATCGGCCTGGCCGGGGTTCTTCAGGCAACTGGGCGCGGTGGCCAGGACGGTGCACTCGGTGCGGGGCCCGCACTTCGGGCCGGTCACCGGTCCCGGGTACGCCACGTGGAGCGAGGCGGTCGTCGCCTCGCTCGAGGACATCGCCACCGACCTCGACGGCGTCGGCCTGGACGCGGCGGATCTCCGCAAGGTGGCGGCCCCCGCCATGGAGCGCCGTGCGGTGCTCGACGAGGTCACCCAGCCACGCATGCTCGCCGGCGACCTGTGGACCGTGAACGTCCTGATCGCCGAGGGTTCTCCCGAGCCCCGGATCACCGGGGTCCTGGACCTGGACCGGACCCTGTGGGGCGACCCGGCGGCGGACTGGACCATCCACATGGCGCGGGCCAGGCCCGGCAGCGAGCGGGACGCGTTCTGGGACGCCGACGGCTACGGCTCGCCGGCGGACTCACCCGCCGCGGTGTGGCGCTCCCACGTGTACCGGGCGCGTCACATCGGTGCGATCCGGCTGGAACACCATCGCCTGGGCAACACCGACGGCGTCCACGGCACCTACGAAGACCTGGCGGCCGTGGCGGCGGAACTGGCCTGACATTCAAGCCCGGCCGGGGGCGTACAAGCGGCCCTTTCCGGTGCCGGCGAGGGCGGGCGAGATGACGTGCCGGGCGCTGCACCCGGCAGCCGGCGGAATCCGTCAGTGGTCGTCCCAGTGCCCGTCGTGGGCTGCGTGACGGTGCCCGTCGTGGACGTAGTCGACGTGGTCCCCGTGCGGCACGGCGACGTGGCCGCAACCCTCGGCGTGCTGATGGCCGTGCCCTTCGTGGGCCACGTGGGCCGCAGCATTGCATTCGTCGATGTGGTCGCCGTGGGTGCGGTGGATGTGACCGTCGTGGGCGTAGTCGGTGTGGTCCCCGTGCGGCACGGCGACGTGGCCGCAACCTTCGCCATGAGCGTGCTCGTGCCGATCGTGCGGACGGTGCTGGCCTGTGCTCTCCATCAGGACTCCTTCCATGACGCCTCGCATGCGAACGCGTCGCCGGTTGTTCGTCACCGGTAGAGCATCGACAACCGATAAGCATCGTAGCGCCCGATATGTGCCATTCACACACCCTGACGGTGACGCAACGACCTTCAGGGTGCCCTTTGCCCGACCCCTGTCGATAGTGGTATTCATTTTCATCTAACCTGCCGGTGTGCGTGTGGCCTTGCGCCCACCCGGCAACGCCCCTTCGCAGCCCTTGGAGGCTTCCGTCATGTCCCAGTCCTCTCCCCGTCTCGCCATCCTGCTGACCGGTGCCGCGTCACTCGGTCTGCTGGCCGGCTGCGGCGGTTCCTCCGACGGTGCTGCGAGCGCCAAGAGCAGCGCTTCCGCGTCCAGGATCTCCGTCGTCGCCTCCACCGACGTCTACGGCGACATCGTCGAGCGGATAGGAGGCGACCGGGTCGACGTCACGTCGATCATCAGCGATCCCGACCAGGACCCGCACTCCTACGAGGCCGACACCCGCAACCAACTGGCCCTGTCCGAGGCGAAGATCGTCGTGGAGAACGGCGGAGGGTACGACGACTTCATCGACCGGATGCTGAAGAGCGGCAACGCCTCCGCGGACGTCATCAACGCCGTCGAGGTCTCGGGCCGGACCGCTCCGGCCGGCGGAGAGCTCAACGAGCACGTCTGGTACGACTTCCCCTCGGTCAGCAAGATCGCCGACCACGTTGCCGATGCCCTGGGCAAGGCGGACCCGGACCACGCCGGCACCTTCACCAAGAACGCCGCCGCCTTCAAGAAGAGCCTCACCGCGCTGGAGAACAAGGAGGCTTCCCTGAAGTCCGCACACAACGGCGAGGGCGTGGCGATCACCGAGCCCGTGCCGGGTTACCTGCTCGCAGCGTCCGGCCTGGTCAACCAAACCCCCGAAGAGTTCAGTGAGGCCGTCGAGGAGGGCGGCGACGTGTCCGCCAAGGTGCTCAAGGCCACCCTGGACCTCTTCCCCGGCAAGAAGGTCAGGGCCCTGGTCTACAACGAGCAGACCTCCGGCGCCCAGACGGAGAAGGTGAAGTCGGCGGCCGAGGCGGCCGGTGTGCCCGTGGTACCCGTCACCGAGACCCTGCCCGCGGGCAAGGACTACCTGACGTGGATGAACGACAACGTCGACGCCCTCGTCGACGCCCTGAACAAGTGACCCGGCAGCCCTCGCCGTCGGTCCCCGGGCCCCGCACGGGCAACTCGCACGTTGACGGCAGGCCGGGGCCGCTGATCCGGATGAGGAAGGGCGGTCTCCGGTACGGGGACCGCACCCTCTGGAAGGATCTCGATCTGGACGTGGCGCCCGGGGAGTTCTGGGCGGTGCTCGGACCGAACGGCTCCGGCAAGACGAGTCTCGTCCAGGCCCTTCTGGGGCGCCGGCCGCTCTCCTCAGGCACCCTGCACGTGCTCGGCGACGAGCCCCGTCAGGCCGCGCCCCACATCGGGTACGTGCCCCAGCAGGGGACGGCCATGGCGCACGACATGGTGCGGGCGCGTGATCTGGTGGGTTACGGCCTGGACGGACACCGGTTCGGGCTGCGCCGGCGCGACGCCGCCACCCGGCGCCGCATCGACGCCGTCCTGGACGCCGTCGGCGCTTCGGCCTACGCGAACGCGCCCCTTGGCACCCTCTCAGGCGGCGAACGGCAGCGCGTCCGCATAGGGCAGGCACTTGCCACCGACCCCCGCGTGCTGCTGTGCGACGAGCCCACGCTCTCCCTGGACCTCCACCACCAGCGGGCGGTGACCGAGCTCATCGACCGAAGGCGCCGGGACCACGGGACCGCCGTGGTGTTCGTGACCCATGAGATCAACCCTGTGCTCGACCTGGTGGACCGGGTGCTCTACCTCGCCCCGCAAGGACACCGCACCGGCGCCCCGGAGGACGTGCTGACGTCGCGATCGCTGTCGGCCCTGTACGGCGCGCACGTCGACGTCCTGCGGGTGCGGGGCAGGATCGTCGTCGTCGGTACCCATGACCAGCAGGCCGTGCACCACCCGGGACTTGACGCCGCGGACGCACACGAACCCGACGGAGCAGACCGATGACGGCGGCCGAGATGTGGCAGCAGATGTCCAACTTCCAGGACTACGGCGCCCTGCTCGGCCTGGTGCGCAACTCCCTCATCGTGGGGGGCGCGCTGGGCCTGGTCGGCGGACTGACCGGGGTCTTCGTGGTCCTCCGCGACCTGCCCTTCGCCGTCCACGGGATCAGCGAACTGTCCTTCGCGGGCGCCTCCGCGGCCCTGCTGCTCGGGATGAACGTGGTGGCCGGCTCGATCGTCGGATCGCTCATCGCCGCCGTGGCGATCGGCGTACTGGGCTCCCGCGCCCGGGACCGCAACTCGATCATCGGCATCCTGATGCCGTTCGGGCTCGGCCTCGGCGTCCTCTTCCTCGCGCTCTACAAGGGCCGTTCGGCCAACAAGTTCGGCCTGCTGACCGGCCAGATCGTGGCCGTCGACGATCCGCAGACCGGGTGGATGCTCACCCTGTCCGCGCTGGTGCTGATCGCCCTCGCCGTCATCTGGCGCCCCCTGGCCTTCACCAGCGCCGACGCGCACGTCGCCGAAGCACGCGGCCTGCCCGTCCGCGGGCTGTCCGTGGCCTTCATGCTCCTCCTGGGAATCACGATCGCCCTGTCGGTACAGGTCGTCGGGGCCCTCCTGGTCCTCAGTCTGGTCGTCACCCCTGCCGCTGCGGCCGGCCGGGTCACCGCCTCCCCCGTGCTCCTGCCGTTGCTGAGCGTGCTCTTCGCCGTCCTCGCCGTCGAGAGCGGCATCCTCCTCGCCCTCGGCAGCAGCATCCCCATCAGCCCCTACGTCACGACCATCTCGTTCCTCGTCTACGCCACATGCCGGGCCGTCGGAACACGGCGCGCTCGACACGGGCGGACGACCCGCACGGTGACGGCGGTTGCCGGCGGACCCGTACGCAGCTGAAATCCACCCGGTGACGGCAAGCTTCCTGATGTCGAGCCAGGTCGACCGGCGATCGGCCGATCCGCGGGCACCGGCCTGGCCCTACGGCCGGACGTGACGGTCGGCGTCCTCGGCCGCGGGCACGTTCCAGCTGGCCAGGATGCGCAGCTTCTCCTCCGACGGCGAGCCCCGGTCGGCCCTGAAGACGATGACGCTCTGGCCCTTGCCGCCGGGCAGGGCCATCGTCTCGTAGTGCAGGCTCATCTCGCCCACGGTCTCGTTGAAGAACCGCTTCACGCCGTACGAGTGCTCGTACAGCCGGTACTCCGCCCAGTACCGTGCGAACTCCGGCGAGGCCACCGCGATCTCCCCCACGAGCTGCTCCAGCACAGGGTCCGCAGCCCGGTCCGCGGCGACCTGGCGCAGTGCCGCCGCGACCTGGGGCGCGATCCTGTTCCACTCGGGGTAGACGGTCCTGGCCCGGGGGTTGAGGAACGTCCAGCGGGCGAGGTTGCGCTCCTTGACGGGCATGGCGTCGAAGTCGTCGATGAGGAGCCTGGCGGTGTGGTTGACCGCCAGCACCTCCAGTCGCGGCCCGTGCACCATGGCGGGCAGGTCGAGCGCGTGCACCAGGGCGACGACGCCCGGCCTGGCCTTCGCCGGGGGCGGCGCCGAGGGGGTGGGCCGGCTTCCCGCGTTCCGTACCAGTGTGCGGAAGTGCGCGCACTCCAGCTGGTCGAGCTGGAGCGCCTTCTCCACCGCTGCGAGGACCTCCTCGGAGATGCGGCCGATCCGCCCCTGTTCCAGCTTCGTGTAGTAGGCCACGCTCACGCCGGCGAGGGCCGCGACCTCCTCGCGCCGGAGTCCCGGCACCCGTCGGCTGCCGTAGCCGACCGGCAGTCCCGTCCGCCCGGGGTCGATCGCCGCCCGCCGGGAGACGAGGAAGTCCCGCAAGGCCCTCTCAGCGTCCATACCGCAGGTATAGCCGAGCCCCGCCTCCGTGGGGCCCCGAAGGTGGCTCTGCGAGTAGCACCCTCAGCACGGTCACGCTCCCTCTTCGCCGGGGGCCCCGCACCTGGTGCAGTCGAAGACGGAAGTTCTCCCCGTCCGACGTCGCCCCACCAGGAGACAGGCATGCCTTTCGTCGTTCCCGCCCTCGCCGCAGCCGGCCCCGACGCGCCGGTCGAGCTCACGACCATCGAGCGCCGT
The DNA here is from genome assembly GCF_033792725.1 of Streptomyces sp. PA03-5A. NCBI lineage: Bacteria > Bacillati > Actinomycetota > Actinomycetes > Kitasatosporales > Streptomycetaceae > Streptomyces > Streptomyces sp. PA03-5A. Next base: position 15,637 of record NZ_JARAVL010000030.1, read on the forward strand.
GACCCGGGCCCTCACGACGTCGTCATCGACATCGCGTACACCGGCATCTGCCACACCGACATCGCCCTCCTGCGCAACCACTGGATGGAGGGCCTGTTCCCCATGGTCCCGGGCCACGAGATCACCGGGACCGTCGTCGCGACCGGCCCGGACGTCACCCGGTACGCCGTCGGGGACCGGGTGGGCGTCGGCTGCTACGTCGACTCCTGCCGCACGTGCGTGAACTGCCTCGCGGGCGAGGAGCAGCACTGCCTCAAGGGTGAGGTCCTCACCTACGGCGCGCTCGACTACGACGAGCGGCCCACCTTCGGCGGCTACAGCCGGAGGATCGTCGTGGACGAGCACTACGTCCTCCGCATCCCCGACGGACTCGCCCTGGACGTCGCCGCCCCGCTGCTCTGCGCGGGGGTCACGATGTACGCGCCGCTGCGCCGCTGGGGCGCGGCGGCGGGCAGGAAGGTCGCCGTCGTCGGCATGGGCGGCCTCGGGCACATCGGGGTGAAGATGGCGCACGCGATGGGCGCGGAGGTCACCGTGCTCAGCCGGAGCCTGTCCAAGCGCGAGGACGGTCTGCGGTTCGGAGCGGACGACTACGTGTCCACCGAGGACGGCTCCTACGTCCGGGATCACGGGCAGGGCTTCGACCTGATCGTCAACACGGTGTCGGGCGGCATCGACACCAACGCCTACCTCGCACTGCTGCGCCTGGACGGCGTGCTGGTCAACGCGGGCGTCACCGCCGAGGCCGCCACCTTCCAGGGCATGCTGCTCGGCAGCCCGCGCCGGATCATCACCTCGACGAAGAACGGCAGCATCCGCGAGAACCAGGAGATGCTCGACTTCTGCGCGAGCCACGGCATCGCCGCGGACATCGAGACCGTGCCCGCGGACCAGGTCAACACCGCTCTGGAGCGTCTGGACCGCGGCGACGTGCGCTACCGCTTCGTCATCGACGTCTCCACCCTCGGGGCGTCGAAGTAGGTGACGGGCGGGTGGGGGGACGGGATCACTCGGCGGGGCCCGGGTGCGGCGTGATCCGGGTGTTGGTGATGTGCTCGTAGACGATCGAGGAACGCACGTCCGCGATCTCGGGGCGTTGGGTGAGCCGGTCGATGACGAACGCGTAGAGCGCGTTGTTGTCGGGGACGGCGACGTGGATGAGGAAGTCCTCCGTGCCCGAGGTCACGTAGACGCCGAGCGTGTCGGGCAGCGCGCTGACCCAGGTGCGGAAGCTCTCGATGACCGTGCGGGACGGGGGCCGGACCCGCACCGCGATGAGGGCCTGGACCGGGCGGCCGATCGCCGCGAGGTCGACGTCGAGGATCGCGCCCCGGATGATGCCGCGCCGGCGCAGTGCCCGGGTGCGGTCGAGGGCGGTGGTGGGAGAGACCCCGACCGCCGCGGCCACCTCCCTGTTGGTCTTCCGTGCATCCGACTGCAGTTCCCGCAGGATCGCCGTATCAATCTCGTCCAGCGCCACCGAAATCCGCCCTTCTCCGATACATGTACGGATGCTTTGCATCAGCTTCGTACGAGTGCATAGCATTCCAGCAGTCCACCCGTACTTGATACCCCGAGGAGTCCGCAGATGGGTGAGTTGCACGAGGCCCGCCAGGACATGCCCGGCCCGGCGGTCGGCTTCGCACCGGAGGAGGTGGACCTGGACCTGTCGACCCGCGACGCGCGACTGAAGTGGGTGGTGGTGGTCGACGAGGCACTGCCGGCGGGCCGGGCGTCGAACGCCGCAGTCTGCGTGGCGGCCCCGACGGCGGCCCGGGTTCCCGGACTGCTCGGCGTGGACGTCACCGACGCCGAGGGCAACGTCCATCCGGCCCTGCCCTGGGTGGGCTGCACGGTGCTGACCGCCGACGCCGCCGCACTGCGCGCGCTCCGCGCCAAGGCCGGCGCCTCCGCGGACGTGTTCGTCGCCGACATGCCGGCCGCCGCGCAGCGCACGCTGGTCTACACCGACTACCGCGACGCCGTGGGCAGGACGTCGGCCGAGGCGATGGAGTACTGCGCGGTGAGCATCGTCGGCCCGCGCAACCGCGTCAACAAGATCGTCGGCAGGCTCCCGTTGATGTCCTGACGTCACGCGCGCGGAAGCGACCCCTTGGGCCCGGGGGCGCTGGGCGCCGGCGGCATGCGGCACGCCCGGGTGAGGGGCGCCGCCGCGCGCCCTTCGCGGTTGCTGTTGCAGGCTGGGGTTATGCGCACCGAGGGGCCGCCGGTGATCGTGGAACCGCCGGTCGACGGACGAAGGGTCGTGATCCGGGGCGAGTACTTCGGCACCGCGCACTCCCTGGCGGACCTGTTGCGGTACCTGTGGCTCGCCGGGTACGACGCGGGGACGGTCAGCTTGACCGACCCCGGTCAGGTGGAGTGGCGTGGGGGCGGCGCGGAGGCGTGGTGATGCCGCCCGGCGCATCCGTGGGGGCCGGCGGGAGCGGGGTCAGCGGGGCGAGGTGTAGCGGGAGCCCGGCCGTAGCCGTACCGCCCTGACGCGCTGCTGTTCGGTGAGCCTGTCGTCCTGGCAGTCCCCGCAGAGTTCGTGCCGGCCTTGGTCGGTGATGACGGTTCCCCAGCCGAAGCAGGCTCCGCATTCGCGGGCCAGGTCGACGTTCGCGCGGGGAGTGGGGTAGGGCAATCCCTCTGCTCCTCGGGTCATGAGACACCCCTCTGCTCTGCTCTGCTCTCGGAGATTTTGCGTGGTTATTACCCATTCGCCAGCACATACACCCATTCCGGGGCATTTCCGAGTCAGCGGCCCCTCCTCCCCCGCCCCCGCCCCCGCTACCGGGCTCGACGCAAACGACGTGCACTCCACTGCGCGAGGGGCTGCAGGGCCGCGATGAGCGCCTGGCCGTCGGGGGCGAGGGCGTAGCGGACCTGCACCGGGGTGCTCGGGATGACGGAGCGCTCGATGAGGCCCTCGGCCTCGAGTTCCTTCAGGCGCTGGGCGAGCAGCCGGTCGGAGATCCCGGCGATGACGGCGCGGTACTCGCCGAACCGGCGCGCACCCTGGGCCGCCGCGGCCAGGATCGCGCCCGTCCAGCGGCGTCCGACGAACTCGACGGCGCCTTGGAAGCTCGGGCACGCCTCGTCGTGGACCGAGCCGCGCTCCAGGTGCAGCGGCTGGGGGCTGATCGTCTCGTGGGATCCCGTGGTCATCCTTCGGAGCGTAGCCCCGTCTGCCGACCGGGCGGGCCTCGTGCCTGGTAAGGCCGGTACCAGGAAGGGTCTTCCCTGGCGGCCGGCCTCCCTCCGAGGACCAGGCGTGCGGACGCCCCCCGAGACACGACGCGCACGCCGGTTCCGGGAGCTGTCGCAGGCACCGCGGCGAGCAGTGGTCACGGACACATGATGAGTGCTGTCGCCGGCTTCCGAGGTGGCAGCATGCGGTGTCATGGCGGATGACAGCAGCGGTGGATTTCAGGCAGGCCGGACAGGACTCATCGTCAGGATCCCGGACGCCGAGCCGGCCGTCCGCGCATGGCGTGAACGGTTCGATCCGTCAGCCCAAGCAGGAGTACCCGCACATGTCACGGTGCTCTTCCCGTTCCTCGACGAGAACCGAATAGATGCGCGTGTCCACTCGGCTCTCACTGATGTTCTCGGCAGCCGTCACGCCTTTGACCTGCGGTTTGACAGCTGTGGGCGGTTTCCGGGAGTGCTGTATCTCGCTCCTGAGCCCGACGCGCAGTTGCGGGTGCTCACTGAGGTGATCGCTGAGCGGTGGCCCGAAGCCCCTCCCTACGGAGGCCAGTTCAGCGAGATCGTGCCGCACCTGACCGTCGCTGACGGTCAGGACGATGAAGTTCTGGATCAGATTGAGGCCGAACTGCTCAGCAAGCTCCCCTTCACGTCCCGGGTCTCATCAGTCGACCTCATCGTGCATGACGGTGCGAATTGGCAAGAACGGGCGTCGTTCGCGCTCCTTGAATGAACGGGCCGTGAGCTTGGCCGGCCCGCAACGAGCGGCGGACCAGAGACGCGTACGGCCGCCGACCTGGAGTCACGTCCGCGCGTCGAGGCGGTGCTGCAAGCGACCATCCGGGCCGAAGACGTCCATCAGGTACCCCTTATTCAAGGAGACCCCTTCCTCACGCCGCAGGAAATCGGTGATCGATCCCTTGAGCTCCTCGAAGGGCTTGGGATCATCGTCCGAGTTGTGCGTCCACACCGTGACCAGGGGAACCCCGCCAGGGCCGGAACCGCGCAGAAGCCCGTACACGTCCGTCACTCCGCCGGAATGGCGGTAGTGCTCGGCCAACTGGACCGCGGGATCAGGCGCGACCGTGGAGGTGACCGTCGGGCCAGGGGTGTAGCCATCGGTGGCGGAAGCACTGTGCTCGGTACAGCCGGACAGCAGGGTGACAGATCCAGCACAGGCCAGGGCCACGCGGGCGATTCGCTTCATCGCATGATTTTCACCCGGTCACGAGGGGGCGCACCGGCATTCCGCGGGTCTTGAACGTGGGATTGGCTGGGAGTGATCGACACCAAGCGGACGTTGGCGCGATCTTTGGCCGGGGGCCGGCGGGGGAAGGTGGGGGTTCAGCCGGTGCAGCCGGGGACGGGAACGGGCCCGCCGCAGTTGTCCGGGCGGTTGTTGCGCACCGTGGAGCCGGTCAGTGTCACCGTGCCGTCCTTGTTGTAGACGCCACCGCCTTCGGTTTCGGCGGTGTTGTCGCCCACCGTGGAACCGATCAGCGTCACCGTGCTGTTGATGTCGTTCCAGATGCCGCCGCCGACGGTTCCCGTCGTGTTGCCGCCCACCGTGGAACTGGTCAGCGTCACCCTGCTGTTGAAGATGTTGTAGATGCCGCCACCGGCCCTTGCCGCCGTGTTGTGGCGCACCGTGGAGCCGGTCAGCGTCGCCGTGCCGTTGAAGTTGTTGTAGATGCCGCCGCCGTCGATGGTCGACGTGTTGTGCTCCACGGTGGAGCCGGTCAGCCGCACGGTGCCGAAGTTGATGATGCCGCCGCCGGAGTGTGAGGTGTTGTCGCGCACCGTGGAGCCGGTCAGCGTCACCGTGCCGTTGACGTCGTTGTAGATGCCGCCACCCGGGCCTGCCGTGTTGTGCTCCACCGTGGAGCCGGTCAGGTCCAGCGTGCCCCCGTTGTTGCGGATGCCGCTGCCGGTGCCGTTGGTGATGGTCAGCGTGTCCAGTCGCACCCGGACGGCTCCGGTCACGGTCACGGTGGAGCCGGCTTTGTTGCCGTCGAGGACGGCGGGTTTGAGGCCGATCAGGGTCAGGTCCTTGGTGATGGTGAAGGGGCCGGTGCAGGTCCCGCTCACCAGGAGCGCCGCGCCCGGGGCGGCGCTGTTGATGGCCGGCTGCAGGGCTATGGGGTTGCCGCGGCAGTCGACCACGGTGAGTTGGCCGGCCGCGGCCGGGATCGCCCCGACCAGGCCGCCCGCGCCCGACGTCGCCGCCAGCACCGTCGACGACAGCGCAGCACGAACTGATCCCTTGAGCATGCAGCTTCTCCTGTCTCCGCGCGGGGCACGCCCGGGCTCCTGCATGGCCATCGCACCCACACCCGAAGACCACCGGTGCCCCGGTGGTGTGGGAGGCACGCCGACGTCAGGCCTCACACCCCCCGAACGGCCCGGGACAATGACCCGTGCGACCGAAGGGCGGCCCCAGGCGACTTCGGTCCGGCGCCGGGGCTGGTTTCGAGCACCTCAGAAGCTGTCGTGGTGGGCCGTCGGCTGGACGCGGGGGCGTAGGCGCTCGCCTTGGGGCCCGTACATGATCAGGTATTCGACCGGCGCGCCGAGACCCGCGTTGGCGAATCCATGAGGGGTGCGGGTGTCGAACTCGGCGACCTCTCCTGAGGTCAGGAGGAGGTCATGGTCGCCGAGTGCCAGCCACAGCCGCCCGGACAGCACGCAGAGCCATTCGTATCCTTCGTGCGACGACTGGTGCGGCCGTGGGGGCTGTTCGTCGGTGGCCGGCAGGACGTGCTTGTGCGCGTGCAGCCCTCCGACATAGCGGGTCAGCGGCAGTACCGCCTTGTCGTCCACCGCGCGCTGCACCGGGCGGGACGGCCGCTGCGCGGGGGCCTCGGCTGTGCCGGCCAGAGCGTCCAGGGAGACGCCATACGCCTTCGCCAGGCGCAGCAACAGTTCCAGATTCGGTCTGCGCAGGCCGTTCTCGACCCGTGACAGCGTGCTGGAGGCGATCCCGGTTGCCCGGCTGACCTCGGAGAGCGTGTCCCCGCGCTTCTCGCGCGCGTCCCGCAGCCGCGGCCCCATGGCGGCCAGGACCACGGCGACGTCGTCCGCCATTCCACTTCGCCTCCCTCGTGTGTCCATCCTGACCTGCCATTTTGCCAGTTTGTCAACGCGGCTCGCATCCCCGCCCGTCGACAGCGCATGATCGACGGGTACCGCGGCCACCGGGGAACCCGAGGAGAAGCCATGCACCAGCCCACGCCGTCCGGCGACCTGCGCCACCACACCGTCGACGCGCCTGCCGGACGGCTGCACCTGGTCGAGCAAGGCAGCGGGCCGCTCGTCCTGCTCGTCCACGGCTTCCCCGAGTCCTGGTACTCCTGGCGCCACCAGCTCCCGGCCCTGGCGACGGCGGGATACCGGGCGGTGGCAATGGACGTGCGCGGCTACGGCCGCTCCTCCAGGCCGACCGAGACGAGCGAGTACCGCATGCGCGCCCTGGTGGAGGACAACGTCGCCCTGGTGCACGCGCTGGGCGAGGAGACAGCGGTGGTCATCGGCCACGACTGGGGCGCGAACATCGCCGCCGCTTCCGCCCTGCTGCACCCCGACGTCTTCCGCGCCGTGGGCCTGCTCAGCGTCCCCTACGCCCCGCCCGGCGGTCCGCGCCCCAGCGACGTCTTCGCGCGGATGGGTGGAGACCAGGAGTTCTACGTCTCCTACTTCCAGCAGCCGGGCCGGGCCGAGGCCGAGATCGAGCCCGACGTCCGGGGCTGGCTCGCGGGCTTCTACGCCGCCCTGTCCGCCGGCACCATGCCGGCCCCGGGACAGCCCGACCCGCACTTCGTCAGCGCAGGCGGAACCCTGCGCGACCGCTTCCCCGCCGACCGGCTCCCCTCCTGGCTCACCGAGGCCGACCTCGACCACTACGCCGGGGAGTTCGAGCGCACCGGCTTCACGGGAGCACTCAACCGCTACCGCAACATGGACCGCGACTGGGAGGACCTCGTCCAGTTCAACGGCGTCCCCCTGACCCAGCCGTCCCTGTTCATCGGCGGCACCCTGGACGCCTCCACCACCTGGATGTCCGACGCGATCGACGCCTACCCGACCACTTTGCCCGGCCTGGTCTCCTCCCACCTCCTGGACGACTGCGGCCACTGGCTCCAGCAGGAACGGCCCCAGGAGGTCAACCACCTGCTGACCAACTGGCTCGCGGCACTGCCTCAGCCGGCACTCCTGCGATAGCGGATCAGCGCGCCGGCGAGGCCGAAGCGGGCGAGGAAATGCTGCACCCAGCTTGGCTGCCGCTACTCGCCGACGGGATACGAAGCCCCGTTCAGTGGCCGCCGCTGGACCCGACGTGGAACCTGGTCAGGGTGAACACGATGATGAGGTCGAGAACCATCACAGGAATCGCCCATGCGGGGTAATACGGAACGAACATGAACTGGGTGATCAAACTGATCCCCGCCACCGCTGCGCCGGCCCCGCGACCCCAGCTCTTGTTCATCAGGACACCGAAACCGGCGACGACGAGCGCCATTCCGATGACGAGGTGGATGACTCCCCAGGCGGTCAGGTCGAACTCGTAGGCGTAGTGGGACGACGTGACGAACAGCGTGTCCTTCGCAATGGCGGTCGCACCCATGAGGATGCTGAGCGGCCCGCTCAGCATCAGCAGGGACCCGGCGGCCACGGACGCGCCACTGAGCATGTCGCCGCCGCCGGGGCCCCCGTTTCCTTGCCGCGCTGTGGGCATCGCTGTCATGACCGCCGCCTCTCCAGTACGGCGCGGTCACCGACGCACACTGCTTGTACGAGAGCGGCCACGCTGTCTCTGACAGCATCACCACAAACGTTCGCCACCGCGACCGGATGGGTCGGGCGAAGCCGACCGGATTCGAACCGATGTCCTCGCGATTTTGGAGACCGCGCGCGACTACCTCTGCGCTACGGCTTCGCCCGGCTGGGATCCTAGTCCCTCCGGCCATGCGCGCAGCGTACGGGCGCTTCCCCGTCAGAACCCCGCACGTTCCGGGTCCGTTGGTGCGTGTCAGCGGCTTGTCCGTAGCCATCTGCGTCCGCGTCTGAGAACCGCGACGGACGGGGTCGTCGTCATCGACATGGAACGAGGCGTTCGAGCCCGCCGGATGAGCCTCAGGGAACAAGGTCAAGACGCCGGCATCAGGGCACGTAGGTAACGGCGCCGGAAGAATCGCTGTGCCAAGAGCAACGCCGGGAACAGCGGCCGCCATGGTCCGTGGGGAGCGGCACGGGTCAGGGAGCGAATCGTCAGTGCGACCCTACCGTCGGGTGAGCGGTGGACGACGAAGGACTCCTCGCCACGGACAGGATGCCCGGGCAGAGTCCCATAGGCGAAGCCGCAACGGTCCGGCATGTCGACCACCGCCACGACCCGCACGGGCTCCCGCACCACGAACGGGCCGAAGCCTGCGGTGATCCGGTACTCAGCTCCCTCGGCGACCTTCTCCCCGGCGTTGTCACGGCCCGTGACGGTGAAGCCGCTTCGCCGCTTCACACCCCAGCGCAGAACGGCGTCCGCCGCGGCGCGCCAGTCCGCGTCCCCGCGTCCGATGACGACGGTGCGCGAGAAGGGCCGCAAGCCCGTGCCCTCCCCCGACCACTGCTGCTCCGCGGGACGCGTCGCTCCGACAGCGCCGTAGTTGAGCGCACCACTCGAAGGGCGGCTCGTACTGCGCTCAGGCATGAGACACCTACCGAACGGTGGACGGTGATGACTCCAAGACGTGGCCCGCCCGCAAAACGGTGTAGACGAGGGCGGCCTGGTTCCGCCCGGAGGAGACGACCACGGTCGCCGTGCCGCCGCCGGCGAGATCCATCGCATGGAAGGCGGCGCGTGGGTCTGTCATGAGAGGCGGCCAGGGTCGCGCTGTGCCACTCCAGCTGAGTGGCTCGCGCGCGCTGTCCTTCGACCGCTCGCTGGGCGTGGACGGCCCAGCCGCCGAGGGCGACGGCGGTGACCAGGCAGGCTGCGGCGGCCAGGTGCGGAAGCGTCTGTCGCCGCTGACACCGAACAGGAGCGCTCCGGCCGCTGCCGCGCGCCGGTGACGGATGCCCGGCAGTCCGAGCGCGACGGTCAGTGCGCCCAGCACGAGGAGGGTGCCGAGCTGCAGCACGAGCTTGTCGTGGGTGACGAACGAGCGGATCGCCCAGTCCTTCACCGCGGCGGGAGTGCGGTCGATCGCCGCTCCGCCCACCGCCACCACCGGCCCGGCCTGCTGCCGCACCACCCCGGCGACGGCGGCCAGCAGACCGGAAAGCGCGGCGGGGCCGCCACGTGCCAGGTGCTGCTTGCTGTGGATCCTCACGCAAGTGATGCGCCACCCAGGCGGCCCCGCGATTGGTGCACCACCCAATCGAGTGAAGCGACGCGTCCCCGGAAGTGCGGAACAGGTGGGCCGCGCAGGCAGGTGCGGCCTCGACCGAGGCCGTGCCACGACGGGTTCGTCGCCGGGTCGCGCACCGGCCGAGGGCCGCAGGCGTGGGCGCTGGCACGTCGTCGTGTCGGCCGCGGTCGGGTTCCCCCAGGCGGGAGCATGGTGGGACGGTCGTCGTCCGCGGTGCCCCTGTCCGGGCAGACGCTCGTGGCGAGCCGCGGAGGCGATCAGGGAGGGTGCGGTGTCGGACGATGCTGACGAGGGACGGCGTTGGGCGTCGCAGCCGGGCTTCTGGCGGCAGGTCGTCGATCATCTGGGGGCATCGCTGGCCGTGGTCGACCCTGCGGGCCGGGTCGTCGCGGTCAACCCGGCCGCCGAACGGCTGCTGGCACGCGCCTCCGACGCGATGGTCGGCGAGGACTTCCACGACCTCGTGCACCGGCACACGGATCGTGAGCGCACCGGGGCCCGGTGCAGGCTGCTCGAAGCGCTGACCCTCAAGGGTGCGGGGCGTGCGGACGGCGACAGGTACCTGTGCGGTGACGGCAAGTTGGTCGAGGTCTCCTGGTCCGCCGCGCCGGTGACGGACGGTACCTCGTTCAAGGGCACCGCGATGCTGTTCGCCGGCCTCACCAACCACGGCAGTGAACGTGCCGAGCAGATGCACGCCTTGGAGGACCTGACCGGCCGCCTGACGCTGGTCGCGCAGATCACCGCGGTGCTCGGCCAGACCCTCGAGACCGACGAGGCGCTCGCCCGCCTGGGTCGCCTGCTGGTCCCCGGACTCGCCGACTGGGTGGCGGTCGACCTGCTCGTCGACGACAGCGAGACGCACCGGGTGGCGGTCACCGGACCGGAGGGCCGGGACCGTGGGCAGGAAGGCTGGAGCGCCCGCCTCCCCTCGGCGGGCGAGTCCCGTTCCCCGCTGGTCCAGGCCGTGCGCGGGGCGGTGCCCGTCCTGCAGGACCCGGCCGGTGCGGCCGCGCGGCCGGACTCGCCGCTGGCCGCCCTGCACAACGGCTTCCTCCAGTCGGTGGGCGCCGCATCGGCACTCACCGTGCCGCTGGGCTCGGGGAGGAATTCCACCGGTGCCCTGACCCTGGTCCGCACCGACCCCGCCGCCCCCTTCGGCAACGACGACCTGCAGCTCGTCGTGGACATCGGCCGCCGGGTCGGCCAGATCCTGGAGAACACGCGCCGGTTCGGCCGTCAACGAGACGTCGCCGAAGCCATGCAACGCAACCTGCTCACGCCCCTGCCCCAGCCCGGGCGCCTGCTCATGTCCGCGCGCTACGAGCCCGCACCCGCCGCGTCCCAGGTCGGTGGCGACTGGTACGACGCGTTCCAGCTCAAAGACGGCGCGACCGCATTGGTCATCGGCGACGTCGTCGGCCACGACCTGACCGCCGCCGCCGGGATGGCTCAACTGCGGGGCATACTACGGTCCTTGGCGTGGGATCGCACCGAACCCCCCGGCGCCGTCGTCGACCGCCTCGACGACGCCATGCCCGTGATCACGACCGTCCCCATGGCCACGCTCATCCTCGCCCGCGTCGAAGGCCCCCAGAACGGCCCCTGGACCCTGCGCTGGACCAACGCCGGACATCCCCCGCCACTGCTGCTCACCCCGGACGGCCCGGGCCGCTACCTCGACGACGCGCGAAGTCCGCTGCTGGGCGCGCACATCGGCGTCCGCGAGCCCCGGCCCGACGCCACCACACCCCTGCCGCCGGGGTCCACGCTCCTGCTCTACACCGACGGCCTCATCGAACTCCCCGGCGCCGACCTCGACACCGGCCTCAGCCGGCTCCGCCGCAACGCCCTCGCACTGGCCGACGAGCCGCTGGACGACTTCTGCGACCAGCTCCTGAGCCGCATGCCCCCCGGCAACGTCGACGACATCGCCCTCCTCGCCCTACGGCTGCCCCGGTCGTGAGAGACGACCGCGTCACGTCACCCCTTCGGCTACACGGCGTGCGCAAGTGAGTACGAACAGTGATCCTTGCTGTGGGTTCGACGTCCTGCGTGACGGTCCCCGCTGCGTACGGCGGGGCGGACGGCACAGGCCGCCCGCAGAACCCATACCTGGAGGTGACGTGTTGTACCGAATAACCAGGCCCATGTCATCGGCACAGCGACGCTACGGCCGTGTCCGCGTGTGGACGGTGGCCGCGAGCGCGGCACTCGCGTCCTGCGTGGTGACGGGTACGGCGTACTCGGCGCCCACGGAAGGCAGCTCCACGGCGGCTGACAGCACGGAGTACGGCGCCGCCCAGCAGGGGTCCGTGCACCCGTGCTACCCGTACCCGTCGTACCCCAACTACTGCCTGAACCGTCCGGGCATCCCCGGTCCTCCCGGGCCGCAGGGACCGGCCGGTCCCGCAGGTCCCGCAGGTCCCGCAGGTCCCCCCGGCCAGGCCGGGCCTCCCGGAACTCCCGGGCCCCAGGGCATCCCCGGCGTCCCGGGCCCCCCTGGCGGGCTCTCCGGGGCCCACACCCTCGTCGCCACGTTCGCGGCGGACGGCCTCGACCACACGTTGTCCTGCCCCACGGGCGAGTTGGCGGTCGGCGGCGGATTCGCGCTCGACACGGCCACGATCGTGACCAGCGTCCCGTTCGCGAACCCCTCCACCGGGTGGACGGTGAACGCGGTACCCGCGGGAGTGGGCCCGCACACCGTGACCGCGGTCGTCGCCTGTGCGCTCAGGGCCACGCCCTGACATGTGCCGACCGAGCCCGGCGCACCCCTTCGGTGCGCCGGGCTCGTCGGTGTCCGGCCGGTGCGGGGTCAGGCGTTACGGAAGGCGTCGCGCAGCCGCATCTCCCAGGAGGATGCCATGACGAACCGCAAACTTCTGGTGATCGGAGCCACCGGCCAGACCGGCAGGTACACCACCGAAACGCTGCTGCAGCGCGGCCACCGCGTCCGTGCCCTGGTCCGCCGCATCGACGGACGTTCCGAGGCACTCACCACGCTGGGCGCGGAGGTCGTGGTCGGCGACGTCCACGACCTCGACTCCCTGGCCCACGCGACCGAGGGCATCGACGCCGCCTACTTCACGTACCCCATCCTCCCCGGCCTGATGGACGCCACGGCGAACCTCGCCCAGGCGGCCGAGGAGAACGAGGTGGGAGCGATGGTGAACATGTCGCAGATCTCCGCACGCCGGGAGGCCGCCAGCAACGCGGCGCGCCAGCACTGGGTCGCCGAACGCCTGTTGGACCGCTCCCCTGTCGCGGTCACCCACCTGCGTCCACCCTCTTCGCCGAATGGCTGACCAACATGTGGACCGGGACCGGCGAACTGCGCTTCCCCTTCGCCGACGGGCGGCACGCCCCGATCGCCGCCGTCGACCAGGCGAAGGTGATCGCGTCCATCCTCGAGGACCCCGCCCCGCACGCCGACAAGATCTACCCGCTCTACGGAGCCGTCGAACTCGACCACTACGAGATCGCCGAGGCCATGTCACGCGCCTTGGGCCGTCACGTCACCTACGTGCCGATCGACCTCGACGAATTCGCCGCCATCCTGGAGAAGCGCGGCGCCTCCCCCCACCTCATCCAGCACCTCCTCGCCGTCGCCGTCGACTACCGTCACGGCGCCTTCTCCGGCATGAACGACCTGGTGAAGCGGATCGGCGGCGACGACCCCCTGGACGTCGAGAGCTTCGTCCTCCGGCACCGGGCCCGCTTCGACGACCACTCCGCCTGAGCCGGTCGAGCCGTCCGCCGCTCCGGGGACGCGCGGCAGCGCGCGGCCGTACGGCATCCGGCCCGACCCGCACCGCCGGGCCCGGCGGGCCGCGGCGCGGCGCATCAGCTGCGCACGATGCCGTGGAGCAGCAGGTCGATGAGCCGGGTGGCCAGGTCGCGGTGTTCCTCGCTGGCGGCCATGAGGCTGATCCCGCCGAGGGCCATGAGGACGTCCTGGGGGTCGACGTCCGGGCGGGCCATCCGCTGCCCGTCCCCCCCGTCCCTGGGAGCCAGCAGGTGGGTGATGGCCTCGGCGAGCAGGGCCCGGGTGTGCATCTTCTCGCTGTCGTCGGTCAGCACCACGCGCAGCGCGTCGGCCATGCCGTGCTTGGCGGCCATGAAGTCGATGAAGGACTCCATCCAGGTGCGCAGGGCCTCCTCGGGCGGGCGCGTGGCCGCCAGGTGGGGCGCCGCCTCGCACAGGCGCTGCACTTCGTGCCGGTAGGCCGCCTCGACCAGCAGTTCCTTGGAGGGGAAGCGGCGGTACAGCGTTCCTACGCCGACGCCGGCGTCGCGGGCGATGTCCTTGACGGAGGCGCCGATGCCGTCCCGCGCGAAAGCCGCGGCCGCCGCCTCCAGCACCCGGTCCTCGTTGCGCCGCGCGTCGGCACGCAGGGGTCTGCCGCGCCGCGCCGGGGCCTCGTCGTCGCCGGTCAATCCCGTCTCCCTTCCCGCCGCCACTTGCAAGCGGAACCGGTTCCGCTTACAGTCCTGAAGCGAACCGGAACCAGTTCCGGATACGAGAGTACGGCCGCACCGTGCCCGTGCGCCACCGGCCGCACGCGCGTGCCCCGCATCACCGCCTTCCTGGAGAACGTCATGACCGACCAGCTCATCACCACGCCCTTCGGAGCGCAGACCACCGCCACCGACGTACTCGCCGGCGTCGACCTCGAGGGCCGGCGCGCCATCGTCACCGGGGCGGCCTCCGGCATCGGCCGCGAGACCGCGCGCGCCCTCGCCGCCGCCGGCGCCGAGGTCACCATCGGCGTCCGCGACCTGGCCGCGGGCACCCAGGTCGCCCGGGAGATCACCCCCGCGAGCGGCCCGGGAAGCGTGCGCGCCGCCCTGCTCGACCTCGCCGACCAGGGATCCGTGCGAGCCTTCGTGGCCTCCTGGTCGGGACCGCTGCACGTCCTGGTCCTCAACGCCGGGGTGATGGCCTCGCCACTGGAGCGCACCGAGGAAGGCTGGGAGCTGCAGTTCGCCACCAACCACCTCGGCCACTTCACCCTCGCCACCGGCCTGCACGACGCCCTCGCCGCGGCGCGCGGGGCACGCGTGGTCGCGGTCAGCTCGGTCGGCCACGTCAACGGCGACGTGCTGTTCGACGACGTCCACTTCGAGCACCACCCCTACGACCCCTGGGCGGCCTACAGCCAGTCCAAGACCGCCAACGTCCTGTTCACCGTCGAGGCGGCCCGCCGGTGGGCAGCGGACCTGATCGCCGTCAACGCCCTCAACCCCGGCCGCATCACCACCACCCGCCTCGGCCGCCACATCGGTGACATCTCCAACAGTCCCACCACCTTCGACGCCACCAGCACCGACGTGTCCTGGAAGGACATCGAGCAGGGAGCCGCCACCTCCGTGCTGCTCGCCGCATCACCGCTGGTCGAAGGCGTCTCCGGCCGCTACTTCGAGGACTGCAACGAAGCCGCCCCGCACACCCCCGGGATACGCCGCGGCGTCGCCGCCCACGCCATGGACCCCGACCGGGCGGCGCTGCTGTGGCAGGTCTCCCTCGACATGATCGCGTCCTCCGTGACCAGCGCCTGACACCACCCCCGCACGCGAGCGGCGGGCCGCCCGCCTACCTCGCGGACGCGACGGGCCGGCACCGCCCGATGGCGTTGTCGAGCCCCAGCAGGGTCGCGCGTCCGTCGCCGGTCCGGTCTCGCGCTCGCCGTCGGCCCTGACCGATGAGCGGCCTCGCCGGCCAGGGCGGAAGGCGGCGAGGCCGCACGTCCAGGATGCGGCGCCATCGGCGCTCGGGCACGCTGGAGAGGCGAGCCGGGGCATAGGCTCGCACCGGTCGGCGCGTCGACGGCGACCCCTTGGAGCCCTTCGAGGTCCCGGCGGCGCGCCGACCTCGCCTGTCAACCTCGCGCTACCGGCGCCGGTTGAGCACACCGATGAGTGTCGCCAGGTCGGCGGCGCCCACCGGGTCGTCCGCATACCGGGTCGTCTGGAGCGGGCCGACCTCCGGGAGGACGATGTCCTCGCGGGCCAGGACGTGGACCAGGGTCAGCAGGGCCGCGCGGGCATTGCCGTCGGTGAAGGGGTGGAAGAACGCCACGTCGAGGTACGCGCGGGCCGCACGTGCCGCCGGCGGGATCAGCGGGTCGGTCGCCTCCCGCAGGCAGGCGGCGAAGTCGGCCTGGGTCGTCGACGTCAGGCCGTAGCGTTCGCAGCCCGCCTTCGCGTGGGCGTCCGTCTCGCGGAAAGGTGCCTGTCCCCCGCCGAAGACCTCGCGCTGCCAGCCCGCCAGCAGGGCGAAGTCCAGCGGGGCCCGGCGGGCGGCGTCGGCGCGGGCCAGGGTGTGGGCGGCGAGCAGGCGCTCCGCACGGACGGGGTCGCGCCGGCGTACCGGCCCTTCGCACCACGCGCGGAACCCGTCGCGCACGGGCCGCACCCGTCGCAGGGCGGGTGCCTGGTGCCAGGCGGACTCGCGGCGTACGCGCAGCCAGGTCGCGAGGCTGTCAGGAGCGGTCATGGCGGTCCTCCAGGTCCTCTCGCTCACGGTGGTCCTGGTACGGGGCGTAGCCGGTGAGGCCGACGGCGAGGTCCTCACCGACCGATTCGATCAGTGTCCGCGCAGGGGCGACCCAGCTATGGAACCGGCCGCCGATCGCGGCCTCGACCGCCCGTCCGGCGTCCGCCTGGCTCATGCCGCTGGTGGTCAGGTACCAGCGCAGGAGCAGACCTGCCTGCCTGTGCCAGCCGCCCTCCGCGTCGGAGTCGAGCGCGTACGTCACGAGCCGGACGCAGGCGCGCTCGAGATGCCAGCTGAGATCCTCCGGAGCGGCGTCCGGCGGCGGTGCCAGCTCGACGAATCGCCGAGCCGTCGTCTCCAACCACTCCCGCCACTCAAGCAGCGCGGCGACGACGCGGGCGGCGGTCTCGTCGGGGGTCGTCACCGAGCCGGCTCCGGTGACCCAACTGCCGATGACCCCGCCGTACCGGTAGCACCAGTTCCATCCCTGCGCCCAGGTCCCGTACCGCTCCCGGATGATCGCGTCCACCTGGCGTTCGCACCACTCCTCGCCCTGCCACCAACCCGCCATGCCGGAGAGCACGGGTGGCACCCATTCACGGACCAGCGCGCGGAGACGGGCCTCCTCGTCCTCGTCCCAGGCGAACGGGTGGCGACCCGGGTCGAGATCGGCCCAGTCGTGCATGCCCGTGAAGGAGGCCGGAGGCACGCGGTTCTCGGGAAAGGGAAGTGTGTCCCGGTTGTACGTCAGTTCCGGCCCCGCTCTGTCCGTCCGGTGTGATGAGCCCCTCAGTCTCGGCCCTCGGTCACCAGGTTGACCAGCGGTTTTCGCCGGGCTCAGGCGAAGTCTTCCCTGTCGACCGCCGCTTCCTCCATCGCCTTGCGGAGGGCGTCCCCGACGGTGCCCTGCTCACGGTGCGAGGAGTCGCGGCCCCCTTCGTCCTGGGATTCCTGGCGGGGTCGCCGGGTGATGTCGTCGGTCCCGGCGCTCTTCCGGCGGTCTTGTTCTGACGTGGCCATGAGTCCTCCTCGGTGCGTGGCCGGTGACGGCCATGACCTGCCCCTTTCCGGCCCTTCGGGTTCCATGCGGAAAACGGCGGGCCCGTTCACACGCCATCCGGTGCCCTGTGGTTCACGCATGGCGATCGCGCCTCGGGGCAGACGCGTGGTCAGGAGGTTGACGACATGGTTCCTTTGCTTCTTGTCCTGCTGCTGGCCCTGATCCTCTTCGGGGCCGGGTTCGCCCTCAAGGCCCTGTGGTGGATCGCCATCATCGTGCTGGTGGTGTGGCTGCTCGGCTTCGTGTTCCGGGCCGCCGAGGGCGGTGGGCGCCGCCGTTGGTACCGATGGTGACCTGACGCCTCTCCCCCGTGCCAGGGTGGGGTTCGCGCTGCCGGAAGGGCCGCGAACCTCACCCTTTGCACTGCCCGGACGCATCACGGTGGGCGCACCACGGATGGCTCGCCGGCGCCCCGTTCGCCATCAGCGGGGAACCTCCCCGGCGGGCCACACCGCCGTTGGAGTGACAACCGCTCAACGCCCCGCCACGCCGCCCGGTTTCACACCTTCTCATCAGGTTGACTCGGAATGCCGCATCGGTGGTGATGACCACCGATGCACACGGCCCTGTGAGCGGTGGGTTGCAACTGCCGGCCACCCACCGCCGCAGGCGGCCATCCGAAGGGCCCCTTGCCCTGCGCTTGTTGGGCGCGAGGCTGCCGAGCCAGGCCCTCCCGTTCCAACGGCCGTGACCCCCCATCCTTCGGGAAACTCGTGCGACCCGTTCCGGGACCCGTCGCTCACCGCCGGGCCGGCCTGCACCCTGACCAGCGGTAACACACGCTCACCTCTATGCATCCTTGATCAAGTGTGGTTTTCTCGTCGCTCGTGACCAAGGACTCGGTCGGGCGTTCGACCTGAGGGGCAACTCGCCCCAGCACAGGCCTGCCCAGGCCGTCTCCCGGGTGGCCGGCGACCGCCGGGCACTCTCTGTCCGCCGCCCGCGTCCCAGGTCTCCCCGGGCGGCCAAAAGGTACTCATACATGCGTATACGAGCCGGATGGGCCCTGGCGTTGGCCGGGCTGGTCGCCGGCGCCGTACCAGGCGCCGCGCAGGCATCCCCGAACTCCGCACCGCCCGTACCCGCCCTGGGCTCCGCCTCGCCCGGCGCGAAGGCGGTCCGCACCCTGACCCTGATCACCGGTGACAAGGTCACCGTCACCCGAGGTGCCGGCGGCGTCCCCGCGGTCAGCGTCACACGCGGCCCGGGCCGCGACCGCATCGGCTTCGACGTGTCCCACCAGTGGAAGGGCACGGACCACCACATCCTCGTGGTCCCGTCCGACGCACAGCCGCTGTTGACCGATGGGAAGCTCGACCCGCGTCTCTTCGACGTCACCGAGCAGCTCGACGCCGGCTACGACGACGCCTCGAGCGCTTCGCTGCGGCTCATCTACTCCAGCCGCAGCGCCTCTTCCTCGGCCGCTCGCGGAGCGATCCAGCGGCACGGCGCCAGGATCACCCGGACCCTGGACGTCCTCCACGGAGGCAGCCTCGCCCCGGCCAAGCGCGACGCCACCGCGTTCTGGACGTTCGTCAGCGGGACGCAGGGCCTCCGCGGCCCGCTGGACAAGCTGTGGCTCAACGGCCGCAGCCGCGTTGCCCTCGCCGAGAGCACCGCCATCATCGGCGCCCCGAAGGTCTGGGACAGCGTCGACTCCACCGGTGCGCACATCACCGGGCAGGGCGTCACCGTCGCCGACCTCGACACCGGCTACGACCCCACCCACCCCGACCTCTCGGACAAGGCCTCCACCGGCGGGACCATGGACTTCACGGGCACCGGTACGGTGGTGGACGGCAACGGCCACGGCACCCACACCGCTTCCACCATCGCGGGCACCGGCGCGGCCTCCGCCGGCAAGTACAAGGGCGTCGCGCCCGACGCCAAGCTGCTGATCGGCAAGGTCTGCACCGACGACGGCTTCTGCCCCGACGACGCCGTCATCAACGGCATGACGTGGGCGTCCGAGGCGGGCGCCAAGGCCGTCAACCTCAGCCTGGGGCAGGCCCCGTACGCGAAGACCGACCCGCTCACCGAGGCGGTCGACACGCTGACCGCCGAGCGCGGCACCCTGTTCGTGATCGCGGCCGGCAACGAAGGCGCCCCAGCGGCCGACTACTTCGGCGGCACCGTGGGCTCCCCCGGCATCGCCGACTCCGCGCTCACCGTGGGCAGCACCACCAAGCAGGACACGCTCAGCGCCTTCTCCAGCCGCGGCCCGCGGATCGAGGACTTCGCCGTCAAGCCGGACATCGTCGCGCCCGGCCAGGACATCACCGCGGCCCGCGCGGCGGGCACCACCATGGGCGACCCGGTCGGCTCCTCCTACGTCACCGCCTCCGGCACCTCGATGGCGACCCCGCATGTCACGGGAGCGGTGGCGCTGCTCGCCCAGCAGCACCCGTCCTGGAAGGCCGCCGACTTCAAGGCCGCCCTCACCAGTGCCGCCAAGGGCCTGCCCGGCCTGACCGCGTACGACCAGGGCACCGGCCGGCTGGACGTCGCCCGCGCCAGCGCGCAGAACGTACGCGCCACCTCGGGCAGCATCAGCCTGGGCAAGGCCGACTACCCGCACCAGGACGTCACCCGGACCGGCACCGTCACCTACACCAACGACGGCGCGGCCGACGTCACGCTCCACCTCTCCGTCGACGCGTACGGGCCCAGAGGCACAGCCGCCCCCGCGGGGGCCTTCGCCCTGTCGGCCGACACGGTGACCGTCCCGGCCGGCGGCACCGCCTCCGCCACCCTCACCGCCTCCGTCGACGACACGATGGCGGGCGCCTACGGCGGTTCCATCGTCGCCACAACGGAGGACGGCACCACCACGGTCCGCGACGCCTTCGGTGTCTACGCCGAGCCGCTCACCCGCGCCCTGTCGCTGACCGTCCTCGGCCTCGACGGCAAGCCCGTGGGCCCGGACATCAACGTCGCCGCCTTCGACAGCCGGACCGGTCTGCAGTACAACGCCTCCACCGACGCCGACGGCAAGGTCGCGATGCAGCTGCCCGAGAGCGAGTACGACGTCTCGGCGAGCAAGTTCGACCCCGTCGCGCAGACCTCGGTCCTCTTCTCCCGGCCCGGCGTCGACCTCACCGCCGACACCACGCTCGTCCTCGACGGCCGCACCGCGAAGCCGGTCGACCTCACCGTCGACAAGGGCACGGCGCAGAACGACGGCATCTTCGCCAGTACGACGTCGATCAGCGCGGACGGCCGTTACGGCACCCAGAAGTTCGTGCTGGGCTTCCCCGGCAGCCGCGTCTACGCCACCCCGACCACGACGAAGGTCACCAGCCACCCGTTCTGGTTCCTCGCCACCCAGCGGTGGAGCGGCACGGTCCCCAGGACCGCCACCAAGCCGGCCTGGAGCTACGCCTACAACCTGGCCGTCAACACCAAGGGCGGCATCCCGGCCACCCTCACCCGCCCGATGCACGACAGGTCCCTCGCCCGGGTCGAGGAAACCTACGCCGACCAGGGCGGCAAGCCGCTCGGGGTCCGGATCGACACCCCGGTCCCGACCTACGGCGCCATCACGTTCGTGGACGGCAACCAGGTCCCGGTCCCCGGCAGGCAGACCCGCTACTACACCGACGACTCCGCGATCGTCTGGGACCGCACCCTCGGCATGCGCGCCCAGGGTACCGCGGGCTACGACGAGATCCAGTTCGCGGGCACCACACGGTTCACCCCGGGCAAGGCCTACACCCGAGGGTGGAACCAGGGACCGCTGCGCGCCCGGTCGGTGGAGGCCCTGCGGCTCGAGGACGGGCTGTACCTCACCCCCGGCCTGTTCTCCACGGCCGCCGAGAACACCGCGACGCACTCGGGCGAGGCCCGGGACACCACGGGCTCGTCGACCTTGTACCGCGACGGCGTGAAGATCGCGTCCCTGGACTCCCTGGGCCGGCTGCAGGCGGCGGTTCCCTACGAGAAGGCGACCTACACCCTGACGTCGTCCGGCACCCGCAAGGTCGGCTGGTCGAGTCTGGGCAGCAAGGCCTCCGCCACCTGGACCTTCACCTCCGGACGCCCGACGGGCCCGGAACCGGCCGAGCTGCCGCTGATGAACGTCCGGCTGGGCGGCCCGCTGAACACCTCCGGCACCGTCACGGGCGGCCACACGTACCTCTTCACCGTCGCCGCCGAGCGCGGCAGCAAGGCCGTCACCACCTCGCTGGGCCTGCGGGTCTCCTTCGACGACGGCAGGAGCTGGAAGGCCCTCAAGGTCTGGCGCGCAGGCGACCGCGGCTTCGTGAAGCTGACCACGCCCTCGGCCGGCGGTTACGCCTCGATCCGCCTCACCGCCAAGGACGCGGCGGGCGACGCCGTCGACCAGACGGTCATCCGTTCCTTCCGGATAGCCCCCCGACGGTAGGGGGACTCCCGCACGAGGCGGCCTCGCCGACGGCCGGAAACCGTGGGCGAGGCCGCTTCGTGTCCGTGCTGCTTCGGCAGCACCAAGGTCAGCCGCGGACGATGTTCTCCGCCTGCGGGCCCTTCTGCCCCTGCGTCACGTCGAACGTGACACGCTCACCCTCCACGAGCTCGCGGTATCCGGTGCTCTGGATGTTGGAGTAATGGGCGAACACGTCCGGCCCACCGTCCTGTGCGATGAAGCCGAAGCCCTTCTCCGAGTTGAACCACTTCACAACGCCAGATGCCACTGAGTTCGTCCTTTTCATGCTGCTGAGGCGCGCCCTTGGTGCGCCGGCGGACCCCCGTAGTCGGGCCACCAGGGCACTAATTACCGCATGTCCCTGCCACAGCGCTACCGAATACGCCGATGCAGGACCAAGTGGTCGCTCGAGTGGCCTGCCACCGCGCACCGGGAACGTACCGTCCCGGGAGGGGCGCAATCGGGATGATCGGGGCGCGGGTCAGAGAGCCGCTTCGGCCAGTTCCATCAGCGAGCCGTCGACGGATTCGGCGCTGCGGCGCGCGGCGGTGACCCCGGGCAGGATGTCGGCCGCGAAGAACTCCGCGGCCGCGATCTTGCCGGTGTAGAACGTCTTGTCCTCGGCGGACGCGTGCGCCAGTCTCGCCTGCGCCACGGCCGCGCCACGGAGCAGCAGGTAGCCGACGAGCACGTCACCGGACGCCATCAGCAGGCGGGTGGTGTTCAGGCCCACCTTGTGGACTTCACGTCCTGCTCGGTGGCGGCGAGGTCGGTCAGCATGACACCGACGATGGCCTCCAGATCGGCCGCGGCCTGGGCGAGCTGCTCGCGGAGCGGCGGCCAGCTCGTCACCGCCGGTCCCGGCCGCCAGGAACCGCTTGATCTCCTCGGTGAGGGTGGTCAGCGCGGCGCCCTGGTTACGGACGATCTTCCGGAAGAAGTAGTGCTGGCCCTGGATCGCCGTGGTGCCCTCGTAGAGGGTGTCGATCTTGGCGGCTGCTCGTAGCCCTTCTCGGAGCCGTAGCCCTTGACGATCGGCAGCAGCAGGTCGTTGACGCTGTGCAGGGCCGAGGCGTCCTCGCCGGCCGCTTCCTCGACCTCGATCCCGTCCTGCACGGTGGCGGTGTGGAGGACCAGCGCGCGCATGCCCTTGACGTAGAGGCCCAAGAGACAGGCCCCCGGCGCTTCACAGCGGCGGGGGCCCGGCTCTCGGCCGAGGGGACGTCTGGGGGAGGTCGACGGACCCTCATGCACGAGACGATCCTTGTCCCTGCCGGCCACGGCTGCCAGGCGGGAGGCCCAGTCGGGTGAGGGGCCGGGAGGTGCGAGCTTCCCGCTTCGGCCCCGTGCCGAACCACCCGCTCCTTCCACGACGGTGCCGATCAGCGAGAGCGACCACTGGTGGTGCGGTCGGGGTGGCGGGATGTACGGCGGGCCTCTTTCATCTGGGCCTCGTAGAGATGGTCGCGCCCCTCGGCGAGGTCGTCGACCAGGCGGCGTTCCAGATCTGCGAAGGGTCGGTAGTAGGTGCGGTTGTAGGCCTCGATGATCTCGAAGGTCCAATGCCCGGGGAGGACATCGCGTCCCAGGAGCTCGCGCTCGACGGCGTCGGCTTGCGCCTCATGACCGGCCTCTCGCAGCAAACGGACAGCACGGTCCAGTTCAAGGTCCGCAGTGCCGGTCAATTGATGGAAGCCGTACAGGTGACCGCGGGCGCGCTCGGTGGTCTCCAACGCCTTCGACAAGGACCCGAGGGCCTCGACCGTGAGGTCGCTCATCCCCGTCGGACGCCGGTGCGCCGCGTCCTGCGGCTCCCGCTCCACCTCTGGTTGTTTGCTCACCCCTGCCGTATGCCACGCGAGAGGGCAGATGTATCCCTCGCCTCACCCGCAGGGCGGTGTCGCCATGCCCTCCCCCCCATGCAGTTCGCGTGACAGCGGCGCGCAGAAGCCTGGCGGGGCCGCTCGGCCGTGTGGCAACCGCCGTACGCAACGGTCCACCGCCACCCCATAGACTGGGAGCCGGTCAAAACCACGCCGGCACCTGGCGGGCGCCGACTGCGGCGGGACCGCATCCGGCACGGGAAACGGCTGTCCAGCCCTGCCCCGGATCGTCGGGACGCCCGCGGACACTCCACAGCCGGCACAAGAGGTCCGACGCCATTTTCGGAGGAGTTGCGATGCAGGTGGCCGTCGTCACGTTCGACGGGTTCAACGAGCTCGACAGCTTCATCGCCGCCTCGTTGATCAACAGGTGCCGCAAGGACGGCCTGGAGGCCTTCATCACGACACCGACGCCGGTGGTCACCTCGATGAACGGCGTCGAGGTGACCGGGCAGCGCCCGATGGAATTCGTGCGCGAGGCCGACGTCGTACTCATCGGAAGCGGCGTGAGGACGCGCGACGTGGTCGCCGACGACCGGTTGCCCTCGATGCTGCCGCTCGACCCTTCGCGACAGCTGATCGGTTCGCAGTGCTCCGGCGCGCTGGTGCTGGCGCGCCTCGGGTTGCTGGGTGACATGCCGGCGTGCACCGACAACAAGAGCCGGCCTTTCGTCGAGGCCTGCGGCGTCACCGTGCTGGACGCGCCGTTCCACGCCGAGGGGAACATCGCCACGGCAGGCGGCTGCCTGGCGTCCCAGTACCTCGCCGCATGGGTGATGACCCGGACGCTCGGGGAGGACGCGGCGCGCGGCGTCATCGACTACGTGGCTCCGGTCGGTGAGAACCAGGAGACCGTCGAGCGCGCCATGCGGGCGGTCCGCGCAGGCGAGGTCGCACTGCACTGACACCCCACGGGTCCGCGGGCTTCACGCCTGAGGGCCCGAGGGCGCGCGGCCGCTCAGGCCATGCCCGCCGCGTCCAGCATGGCCGCGGCGGTGGCGACGGCCAGCCCGCCCAGACCTTGGGCCTGCGCTACGGCGCGGGAGCTTGATCCGTCGAAGGCGATGGTGAGCTGGCGGGCCAGCACATCCGGATCGTGCGCGTCACCGCGGCTCGCCTCCTCACGGAAGAAGTCGGTGAGCGCGTCCTTGTAGCGTCGCGCCACCACCCTGGCGGGGTGGACGGGGTCCTTGAGTTCGAACGCGGTCGCCAGGAAGGGGCAGCCCAGGTACTCCGGGGACGCGGACAGCGACTCGAGCCGTTCGAAGACGTGCATGATGCGGTCGCGCGGTGGCAGTTCGGCCCCGGGAGCGGGCAGCAGCTGGGCCAGGTAGCCGGACCCCGCCCGCTCCAGGCTGGCCGCGAGGACGTCGTCCTTGCTCGTGAAGAGCTGGTACATCGACCGCTTGGAGACTCCGGCCGCCCGGCACAGCGCCTCGACACCGATGTTCACGCCCTCCCGGTAGAAGAGCGCGGCTGCGGCGTCGAGGAGCCGCTCACGGCTCGGGCTCGTCGCAGTCGCAGTCGTACCTGCGGTCGCAGCCGCCGTCGCGGACTCGGACGAGGCCGATGCGGTCGAAGTCATACGCCACAGGCTACGCCCGCTGCTTGCCAGGAGGAAACCGATCGGTTTACGGTACAGAAAACCGATCGGTTTCCGCCATCGGCCGCAACGCAACTGGGAGCAGCTCATGACCGCAATCGCAGGTTCGACCGTCCTCGTCACCGGGGGCAGCCGGGGCATCGGCAAGGCCCTGGTCGAGTCCCTGTACGCCCGGGGCGCCAAGAAGGTCTACGCCACCGCCCGCGACCCCCGCAGCGTCACCCATCCCGGCGCGGTCGCGCTGCCCCTGGAGGTCACCGATCCCGCGTCGGTCGCCGCCGTGGCGGCACAGGCACAGGACGTCACCATCCTGGTCAACAACGCCGCGGCGGCCGTCGCGGCGTCCTTCCTGACCTCCCCGGTGGACGACGTCCGCCGCGAGTTCGAGACGAACTTCTACGGCCCCCTGGAGATGACCCGGGCCTTCGTCCCGATCATCGAGGCCAACGGTGGCGGCCATCTGCTCAACGTGCACTCCGTCCTGTCGTGGGTCGCTCTCGCCGGTTCCTACAGCGCCTCCAAGGCAGCGCTGTGGTCCCAGACCGACTCGCTGCGTCTGGAGCTGAAGCCACGCGGTGTCAACGTGACCGGGCTGCACGTCGGTTACGTCGACACCGACCTGGCGGCGCACATCGACGCCCCGAAGTCGTCGCCGGAGAGCGTCGCCGAGCAGGCGCTGGACGGCATCGAATCCGACGCCTACGAAGTGCTGGCCGACGAGCTGTCCCACCAGGTCAAGGCGGGCCTGGCGGCCGGCCCCGCCGCCCTGTACCCGCAACTCGCTTCCTGAGCGAACGCCCCGGCGGCCGACCAGCGGAAAGGCGTCGGCCCCGGCGGCGTCGTATCGTCAACGTGTAGGAGCTTCCTCACCGAACGAGGTCGGTGAGATGGACACCTTGAATGGGGCGTTCCCCGCCCGCACCCCGGCCCTCGACGGAGGCCCGGCGGCCTTCGTGGTGGACGCGGCGGGCCTGGTGTGCGGATGGAGTCCGGCGGCCGAGCGTCTTCTGGGGTACGAGACTCCCGAGGTCGTGGGCAGACCGGTCGGCGAGCTGTGCCCGGTGCTTCCGTGGGGCTCCCTCCGCCGGCTGGTGCCGGCCGCGGAGGCCAGCAGTACCCCCTGGCTCCCGGTCGTCCTCATGCACCGGCTCGGCCGTGCTGTGCCCGTCGCGCTCATGGCCTGTTCCGTGACCTCCGCCCTTCCGGGCAGCGAGCGAACGGTGATCCTGGCGACCGCCGGTCCGCTGCCCCAGATCTCGGAGGACGATGCGGCGCGCAGCCTGCTCGACCAGCACGAACACCTTGCGGCGGTCGGCCTGAGAAGGCGCATGGAGGCCGCTCACGCGCCGGACCACAGCGCGGCCGAGATCACCCGCTCGTACGTGCCCGCCCGCAGTGGCACGGGGGTGAGCGGCTCGTGGAGCGACGCCGTCCCGTTGTCCGGCATGCGGGTCGCCTTCAGCGTCGGTGACGTCCTGGTCTCCGGGGTACAGGCCACCGTCTGCATCGGGTTGATCGGCGCCGCGGCCCGGGCCCTGTCGGAACTCGATCTCGCACCCGAGGAAGTCCTCGCCCGGCTGGACGACATCGTGTCGCGCTATGCCACGGGCGAGCCCGACCGGTGGTCCACGTGGTTCGTGGAACGACTGGTCGGCGCGACGTTCCTCTACGCGGTGTGGGACCCGGTCGGGCGCCGCTGCGTCCTGGCCAGCGCGGGCCATCCCCCGCCCGCCGTGGCCGGTCCGGGCGCATCCGTCCACGTCCTCGAACTGCCGGGCAACCGGCCCTTGGGCATGGGCGAGCCGGTCTTCGAACCCCTGGACCTGAAGCTCGCCGAAGGCAGCACCCTGCTCTTCCACACGGGCAGCCTGGTGCGCGCGTGCGGCAGCGACGACGCTGTCCCCCGGCTGCTGCGGACCGCCATGCGGCGCAGCGGCCGGTCGGTCGAGGACGTCTGCCGGGCCACCGCGGACATCGCGGCGCCGCTCCTGGCGGCCGAGGACGACCTGTCGCTCCTCGTGGTCCGCACGCACGGACTCAGCGTCGACCACGTCGTCACCTGGGAGCTGCCGCGCGACCCTGCCGGTGTCGCGGGCGCCCGCTCTCTGGTGGTGCGGCAACTCGACCAGTGGGGCATCGGTGACCTCGGCTTCACCACGGAGCTGATCGCGAGCGAACTGGTCACCAACGCCATCCGCTACGGCCGTGAGCCGATCCGGCTGCGGCTGATCCACGACCGGACCCTGATCTGCGAGGTGTCCGACGGCAGCAGCACCTCCCCGCACATCCGCCGGGCGAACACCAGCGACGAGGGAGGGCGCGGCCTGTTTCTCGTGGCCGAATGCTCGCGGTGCTGGGGGGTGCGGTACACCGGCCAGGGCAAGACCATCTGGGCCGAACAGGCGCTCGCAGGCCGCGCGGCTCGGACGTGAAGCGGTTCGGCGATGAGCTCCCGGGCGGCCTCGTCGAGTTCGCCGAGATCGCCGACGTCAGCACGGTCGCGCCGACACTTCCGGGCCGTCGTCAGGCGCGTTCGGCGCTGCGATCCCCGCCATCTCGCGGCGAGCCGCGAGGGGCGAGGGGCTAGGAGCGAGGAGCGCATGATCACCCGTGCAACCGGCGCAGAGCGGGTTCATCGGCGCCGTTTTAGACTGTGATCTCGGGCGTCACGGCGTTTCCCACGTCGCGTATTCGGGTCGCAAGCCGGGTGCGCCGTGCCACCACGCTCGCGCTGTGCCCATTCCATCGCGACGCACCAAGCGAAGAGCCCCGTCCCCAGGCAAGGGAGTGCACTTCAACCTCATCGGTCACATTGGTGCGCAGGTGCCGGCATCTGCGACGAGACAGGAGCGAGGAAACGATGGACGTCCAAGCGAACACCTACGCGCCGGACGAGACAGCCCTGCTGATCATCGACCCGTACAACGACTTCCTGTCCGAGGGCGGGAAGCTGTGGCCGGCCGCCAAAGAGGTGGCGGAAGGCATCGGCCTGCTCGACAACATGCGCGCCATGCTCGGTGCGGCACGTGACCTGGGCTTCCACGTCTTCATCGTGCCTCACCACCAGACGACGCCCGACGACTACCGCACGTGGGACCACCTCTCCCCCACCCAGCAGCGCGTCGTGGAGGGGCAGACCTTCGCCGCCGGCAGCTGGGGAGCGGAGTGGCACCCCGACTTCGTGCCGCGCGAGGACGAGCTGGTCATGCGCCAGCACTGGGCCTCGAGCGGCTTCGCCAACACCGACCTGGACATGCTGCTCAAGCAACACCGCATCCAGAAGGTCATCTTCATCGGCATGAAGGCCAACACCTGCGTCGACACCACCGCGCGCTTCGGCCAGGAACTCGGCTACCACGTCACGCTCATCCGCGACGCCATAGGAGCCTTCAACTGGGACGAGATGAAGGCGACGTTCGACATCAACGGTCCCGCGTACGCGCACGCCATCCTCACGACCGACGAATTCCTGACGATCGTGGGCAAGCAGCCCCAGGCGATGGCCATGTGACCTCGCTGGGGAGACAGACCGGGCGACCGCCACGGGCCTGCCTGCGCACAACGGCGGTCAACTGCCGTTCGGAGCAGGACGGCTGCGCAGACGGAAGGTGCGGCGGTAGGTGTCGGGAGGTACGCCGACCGTGCGGTGGAAGTGCCGGCGCAGCGTCGTGGCGGTCCCCATGCCGGTGGCCGCCGCGATGGAGTCGACGCTGTCGTCGGTGGTCTCCAGCAGCACCTGGGCGTGCCGGATCCGCTGGGTGAGCAGCCACTGCAGTGGCGTGGTGCCGGTCACCGACCGGAAATGGCGTCCCAGGTTCCGTGGGCTCATCCGTGCCCGGCGGGCCAGGTCCTCCACGGTCAGGGGCTGGTCGAGCCCTTCGATCACCCAGGGGAACAGTTCGGCGAGCGGGTGGTTGTCCGGGGCGGGCGCCGGGGCCGTGACGAACTGGGCCTGTCCGCCGTCCCGGTGCGGTGGCACGACCAGGCGGCGGGCGACGGCGTTGGTGACCGACGAACCGTGGTCCAGGCGGACGATGTGCAGGCACAGGTCCATGGCGGCGGCCTTGCCCGCGGAGGTGAGCACGCTGCCGTTGTCCACGTAGAGGACGTCCGGGTCCACCGTCACTTTCGGGTAGCGGGCGGCCATGACCTCGGTGTGCGCCCAGTGAGTGGTCGCGCGTCTCCCGTCGAGCAGGCCCGCGGCCGCCAGTACGAACGCGCCGGTGCACAGGGAGGCCACACGCGCGCCCGCCTCGTGGGCCGCGCGCACCGCGTCGACCAGGTCGGCGGGCGGGTCCTCGTCGACGTCGGCCCAACCCGGGACGATCACGGTGTCGGCGCCCGGGAGCCGGTCGAGGCCGTGATCCGGCTCCAGCGCGAACCGGCCGGCCCGCACGGCGCCCGGCCCGCAGACGACCAGGTCGTACCAAGGACCTGCCAGGCCGTCCGGGGCGGAGCCGAAGACCTCGTACGCGAGGGAGAGTTCGAAGTGCAGCATCCCGTCGGTAACGGCCAGCGCCACAGTGCCCATGTCCGGAATTGTACGAGGCATGGCGTTCCGGACACTCACGTTCCGGTGCCCGCCCCGGACAGGATGTTCCTCGGCCTATCGCAACGGATCATCCAATACGGGGGAGGAACCCATGGGTTCAGGGCTCGAGGTGGCGGTGTTCGGCGCGTACGGACACACCGGGCGCTTCGTGGTGGCGCATCTGCGGGATCGCGGGTTCGTCCCGGTGCTTTCCGGGCGCGACGCCGACAAGTTGAAGGAGCTCGCGACATCCGGACCCGGGCTGGACTCCCACCAGGCGTCGGTCGACGACCCGGCTTCCCTCGACCGCGCACTTGCCGGTACGGCTGCCGTGGTCAACTGCGCCGGGCCCTTCGCGACGACGGCCGCCCCCGTGATAGAGGCGGCACTGCGCGCCGGAATCCCGTACGTGGACGTGGCCGCCGAGATCGAGGCCAACGCCGATACGTTCGCGCACTTCAACGACCGCGCCCGCGCGGCGGGGACTGTGATCGTCCCCGCCATGGCCTTCTACGGCGGCCTCGGCGACCTGCTGACGACCGCCGCCATGGGCGACTGGACGACGGCGGACGAGGCGCACGTCGCCTACGGGCTGGACAGCTGGCACCCCACCGCCGGCACGCGTGCCGCGGGCGCGGTCTCCCGGCAGCGGCGGGGCGGGCGACGCGTCCGCTTCACGAACGGGCAGCTGGAGTACCGCGACGACGCCCCGCCGACCCTGACGTGGCCCTTCCCCGAGCCGATGGGCCCCCGCACCGTCATCGGGGAGTTCACCATGGCTGACGTCGTCACCGTTCCCAGCCACCTGTCCATCCCCGAAGTGCGCACCTACATGACGACCGAGGCGGCCACGGACCTGGCCTCCCCGGACACACCGTCGCCGGCCCCCGTCGACGAGCGCGGGCGGTCCGCGCAGACCTTCCTCGTCGACGTCGTCGTACGCTCCAAGGACGGCGAACGGCGCGCCACGGCCAAGGGCCAGGACATCTACGCCGTCACCGCGCCGCTGGTCGTGGAAGCGGTCGACCGCATCCTCTCGGGACGGACCACGACGGTCGGTGTCGCCTCCGCCGGAGCGATCTTCGACGCGCCCGACTTCCTCCGCGCGCTGTCCCGGTACATGTCCGTGGACCTGGACGCGTAGCGGTCTGAACCGGTGGCTCCCTGCGCTGCGCCCCCGTTCGGGGGGGGCGTGACGTGCACCCCTAAGCTCGACCCCATGACCGCGTTCGACGACCTCACCCGCCTCGTCCCTCCGCCGTCGCAACCGCTGTGGGCGAACGGAGACTGGAATGAGGTGGAGGCAGCACTCGGCAGGGAGCTCCCCTCGGACTTCCAGCAGTTGGTCGAAGCCTACGGGGCCTACCACTTCGCCGACTTCTTGACGCCGCTGACGCCCTTCGGCGGGCGGGACCTGCTCGTCGGCCCGGCGAAGCGGCTGCTGGACCAGGAACGCAACTTCCGGGACAGCCACCCCGAAGACTGCCCCTACCCCTTCTACCCCGAGCCGGGC
This sequence comes from Streptomyces sp. PA03-5A, assembly GCF_033792725.1. Lineage (NCBI taxonomy): Bacteria > Bacillati > Actinomycetota > Actinomycetes > Kitasatosporales > Streptomycetaceae > Streptomyces > Streptomyces sp. PA03-5A. The sequence goes on from NZ_JARAVL010000030.1 coordinate 46,706, forward strand.
GGACTCCTGCCGTGGGCAGGAACCGACAACGGGGACCGCGTGTGCTGGCTCACCGACGGGAAGCCGGACGAGTGGACGGTCGTCTGCTGGAATCCGCGAGGCTGGTATTACGACGCCCACCCCGTGGGTGCGGTCGAGTTCCTGGTCGGATGGCTGTCGGGCCGCATCAGCACCCACGTCTTTCCTGACGCCGCCGAGTTCGGCGAGGAGGACTGATGCGCTGCCGCGTTGGCCGTGAGCGCCACCGCGTCGGACGAGCCGGCCGTTGAAGCGGCCTCCAGCAGCTGGGACGTCCATGCCTGGATACGCGCCCTAGGGGGCGAGGCCTGCCGTGGGGCGCTGAACCTCCAGTAGGACCGCTGTCCCGGCCACTGTTCGGTCCTCGTGCATGGTGAGCACTTGCCCGGGCTGAACGCGTTGCCACTGCGACGGGTCGAGAGGGGCGAGCCGGATCGTGGCTCGCCCCCCTGGCCCCAGCGAGGGGGCGAACTCCACCCATATGGCCGCGATATTGAGGGCTGGTTGGCCGGAGGGGCTTCGATTGCCGACGTCCCACATCGGTTTCAGGACCCCGGCTCCGGAGAAGGACGTCTGCCGGCGTGCCTCACTGGCCGGTCGGAGGGTGAGGTCAGCGCGGATGATCCCGTTGCTCGTTTCATAGCAGCGCCAATGGCACCAGGCAGTGCTCCTCTCCAGGTGCATCTGTTCGGCAGCACTCGCCAAGGTCTCCCAGAAGCTGAGCGGAAGGGGGCCCACGTCACCAAGCTCTTCCAGTAGGTGAAGGGCCATTTCCCACTCATCGTGGATGAGGTAGTCCCAGACGTCATCCACCGTGATGTCGTTTTCGGTGGCGATCTCTTTAGGTACCAGCAGTGAAGCGGCTTCCAGCATCTCGGGGACGTCCATGCCTAGATTCTGGCCGCCCGCTCGCAGCCCGGGCTACGCACCTCCGCCTCAAGTGGTCCCGGCCGGTGGCGGCCTCCTGGACGTGAGGGCGGAGCCGACGCACTGCCGGGTCGGCTCACCGAAGACGGCGTTGGGGTCACATCCACAGCACGCCGTCGTCCTCGTGCTCACGGACGCGGTGAGCGATCATGCGGCGGAGGAGGTCGGTCGGCACCGGGCTCCCGTACGGGAGCCTGACAGTGCCCTTGCCGGTTCCGAAATCCGTGAGTTCGGCGTCGAAGGCTTCGCGGGTACTGGGGGTGAACGCGAAGTTCGCGTGCTTCGCGTGGCCGCTGATCACGAACAGGATCGTTCCCGACGGGTGCACCCACGCAGGGTGGCCCCATTTGACCGCCTCGTTCGCCTCCGGCACCGTCTCACGCGCCAGCACATGCAGCTGCTCCAGCAGCTCGCGGGCCTGGCCGCCGAAGCCCTCGATGTACTCGTCGATCGTCTGGGGCCTGCTCATGACATCAGTCTGGCAGGCGGCGCGCCCGGCTGGTCCCCGCCACTGCGGGTGGACGGACGAGGGCGCCGCACCGCTCCTTCTCTCCGGCAGGGTCCGGATCCCGTCGCCGGAAGGCTTTCGAGGCTCCCGGCCGCGGCGCGGCTGCTGAGCGGCCCTCGCGCAAAATCGCTGTCACAGGCGGGAAAGCGGTCTTGTCGTCTTTGTGGACAGTCCCCGCTTGGAGGAACGCATGAGGCCAAACCGCCCACACCTGCCCCCGGGCGTCGAGCGGTCCTCGCGCGAGGACACCGTGATCATCTGCTCGTCGCCATGAAAGGCCTTCTGTGCACCGTCCCTCTCAGTACCGGAACGTCAGGACCCCCCTCTCCCCCATGGCCGCGGTGTCCGCTACCGCCGGTCTCCTCTCGGTGGCCGTGGATCCCGCGGAAGCCGTGAAGGAAAAGGAGGGTGGTTCGATGCAGGACGGCAAGCCGACGGTCGTCCTCGTCCACGGCGCATTCGCCGACTCCTCGAGCTGGAACGACGTGATCAAGCAGCTGAGGCGACACGGCTACCCGGTGGTGGCCGCGGCCAATCCGCTGCGCGGACTGGCCGGTGACGCCGCCCACACCAGGAGCCTCTTGGCGAGCATCGCCGGTCCCGTGGTCCTCGTCGGCCATTCCTACGGCGGTGCCGTCATCACCAATGCCGCCCACGGCTGCGACCAGGTCAAGGCGCTGGTGTACATCGCCGCCTTCATCCCGGACGAGGACGAGAGCGCCGACGACCTGGCGAGGAGGTTCCCGGGCAGCTCGCTCGCCGACGCGCTGCGTCCCGTCCCGTGCACCCTGCCCGACGGCTCCCCGGGTGTCGACCTCTACATCGACCAGGACAAGTTCCACCATCAATTCGCCGCGGTGTCCACCCGTACACCACGAACCTCATGGCGGCCACCCAGCGCCCCGTGACCGTCGCCGCGCTCGAGGAGCCTTCGGGCGAACCCGCGTGGAAGACGATCCCCTCCTGGACGCTGGTGGCCGGCGAGGACCTCAACATCCCGCGTGAGGCCCAGATGTTCATGGCCAGGCGCGCCGAGTCCCACATGGTCGTGATCCACTCGTCCCACGCCCCGAGCGTGTCCCACCCGGGTGACGTCGCCGACATCATCGAGCGGGCGGCGCGCTCGGTCCGCTGAGCGAGCGGCTCCACGGGCGGGGCGCTGACGTGACTCCCCTCTCGTCGCCGCACGAGCCATCGCCATCGCCATCGCCAACCGCACGTCCATCCTGGCCCCACCCGTCATCGACGAAGAGGAAGAACTCCCGTGCCGTACACCCCCAACGCCGGCCCCTACGACAGTCTCACCCCGGACAACGCGATCGTCCTGCTGATCGACCACCAGATCGGCCTGATGCAGCTCATCGACGACATGTCCCCGGAGACGGCGAAGAACAACGTCGTCGGGCTCGCCCGGGCAGCGAAGACCCTGGGCCTGCCCGTCATCCTCACCACCAGCCGCGACTGGGGTCCGAACGGGGCCCTGCTGCCCGAGCTGGCCTCGCTGTTCCCCGACGCGGAGGTCATCCGCCGACCCGGCGTGATCAATGCCTACCGGTGGCCCGCCTTCCGCGAAGCACTGGAGGCCACCGGCCGGAAGAAGGTCATCATCGCGGGGGTCACCGACGCCACCTGCCTGTCGTTCCCCGCTTTGGACATGGTCCTGGACGGCTACGAGGTGCATGCCGTCATCGACGCCTCCGGCGCCGAGGCACCCGGCGAGATCGTCCGCGACGCGGTCGTGGCGAACCTCTCGCGGGCCGGAGTGCACATCAAGTCGTGGTTCGGCGTGGTCGCCGAACTCATCGCCGACTGGCGCCGCGACGAGGCGAAGGGCTGGCCGCTCGCCGTGGGTGCGGTCCACGACCACCTGCCCAGCTGGGGATACCTCCTGGACACCGACATGGCCTACGGGACCGGCCGGATGACGCCTCCGGAGTGGTTCGTGACGGGCCGGTCCGAGCCGACCGGCCGCACTGCGGCGGTCGGCACCGCGGAGCGTGGCGACTGACCGGGTCCGCCGGCCACGGGTCGGAGCGGCCGCCCTTGGCCGTCGCCTTACTGCTGCGCCGGACGCACCGGCGCGCGTACATCGTGCACGCGCCGGGTACGCAGAGGACCGGCCGTGCGCAGGCCCATCCGTGGTGACCGTCGGGTGCGGGCCGTGGAGGTCACGCCGCAAGGAGCCGGGGTTGCCGACGCGGTGCATGCGGCCGTCGAGCAACCGGCCGGGTGCATGGTCACCGAACTGAGCCCGGGCGAGCGCGCGCCGTTCGGCGATCTGCCCATGCGCGTCGCCCGGCCCACGAGCGGCGCGACGTAAGCACGCCGGATCGCCTTGCAGGTGTGCGCACTTCCCTCACCTCAGTAAAAAAAACGAATGTTCGGCTTGACGTGAGACCACTTGTGCCACAGGATGGGCACCGCAAAACGGAATGGTTGTTCTCGGAAAGGGTGGAGGTGCCGTGGAAACCGTGCACACCTTGGGGTCGGCACTGACCGCATGCCGGGTTGCGCGGGATGGCGGGGCTCCCGCCTCACCTTTGCCAACCGGACCCACCCCGCCCGGCACCGTGGCCTTCGTGCTCCAGGGCGGTGGCAGCCCCTGTGCTTCGCAGGTCGGTGCCTTGCGGGCGCTCACACAGGCGGGCATCACGCCCGATCTCATAGTCGGGTCCTCGGCCGGCGCGCTCAACGGCGCCGCTTTCGCGGCCGACCCGACCGCCGAGGGCGTCGACCGGCTGGAAACGCTGTGGCTCACCATCAAGCGGCGGCATGTGGCGCCGATTTCGCCATGGACCGTGATCCGGGCCGCGCTGGGTCACGCCGAGGCCGCGGTGTCGAGCAACGCGCTGCGGCGGGTACTGAGGTCCGGGGACGGCGTCGACCGCCTCGAAGACGTCGCCGTGCCGGTGCACGTCGTGGCGACCGACGTGGAGAGCGGCGCTGCGGTGGTCCTCTCCCGGGGCGACGCCGTATCGGCCCTGCTGGCCTCAGCGGCCGTCCCGGGCCTGTACCCCCCTGTGCGCGTCGGGCAGCGTCACCTCATCGACGGCGCAGTATCGGCGGACACCCCCGTCCTCCAGGCAGAGGCACTGGGTGCGACGACCATCTACCTCCTGCCCGCCGCCGTTTCCGAACAGACCGGCCGCCGGGCACGGACGGCCCTGCTCGCCGCCTACCAGGCGGTGGGAAAGATGCTGGAGGAGCGGGAACGCCGGGACGTGGCGGCGGTGCGCGGGTCGGTTCTACGGCTGCCGGCCGCCACCACGCCCGTGGTCAGCCTCATCGACTTCCACGAGACCCCGCGGCTGCTCCAGGCGGGCTACTCGCTCACCCGGGACTGGCTCGCCCGGCAGCCCGCGGCGATGGCCTGAGGACGTCCGATGGCCAACACGGCCCGCTTCGTCAGGCGGTTGCTTCCCCGCGCCTCGCGTCCACGGAACAGCCGCGCACCGCGGTGGTGGGCGGAACTGCTGCTGGTCGGGGTGCTGTACGCGGTCTACGAAACCACCCGCGGGCGGCAGCGGGGCTGGGACGCCACCGCGGACAACAACGGCCGGACCATCCAGCGCTGGGAGAACGCCGTGCACATGGCCCCGGAGCAGTCCCTCAATCAGGTGCTGCACCAGTTGCCGGTCCTGGCCGTCGCCGCCGCGTACTGCTACGCCACGCTGCACTACGTCGTCACGCCTGCCGTCCTCATATGGCTCCACCGCAGGCACCCCACGCACTACCGCGGCGCACGCACCTGGCTCGCCACGGTGACACTGGCCGCACTCGTCGCGTACTGGCGGTTCCCGACCACGCCGCCCCGCCTGCTGAGCGACGGCGGCATCCACGACATCGTGGCCGACGTCGAGCATTGGGGGTGGTGGGGCGGCGAGACCAGCGCGCCGCAGGGGCTCGGCAGCCTCGTGAACGAGTACGCGGCCATGCCGTCGCTCCACGTCGGCTGGGCGGTGTGGTCGGGGTGGCTCCTCTTCCGGCATTCCCGCCGGAAGACGCTGCGGGGCTGCGGCCTCGCCTACCCCGTGCTGACCAGTCTCGTGGTCGTCGCGACGGGCAACCACTATCTCGCCGACGCCGTCGCGGGCGCACTCCTCATCGTGCTCTTCGGCTCGTTGACCGCTCTCGTGTCCGCCGAACGTTCCGCGCGGAGCGGCGCACGCCGTGTCCGGGCGGGCCACCCGGATCCCCACTCGCAACTCCCCCCAAGGTAGTCCGACATGCCCCACTCCCCCCTACCCTCGCCTCCGGGCGACGGAGAACGCCCGGGCGTCGCGCGCACGACGCCCGACAGCGGACATGGCACCGGGAAGGCCGGTGGCTGGCTGCGCAGCCGGCGCCCGGGTCGGACCGCCTCACACCTCACGTTGCACTTGGGGGAAGTCTTCCTCGTCGGCGAAGACGCCGAGGGACCGACCGGGGGCCTGGTGCGGTTTCGGATATCGGACGCCGTCGAGGAGGGTCGGCCGCGACGCTCGTGGTGGCCCCGGACGGACGTGGGGCGCCACCTCGCCGGGTCCACGGGGGAGCTCCGGCTGGTCCGGAACCACGGCCACGACGGGACCACCGCCCCGCAGGCACTCATAGCCGTACTCACGCTCAACGGCATCACCGACGTCGTCCCCCTCGTACGGTTCGACATCGCGCACACGCTCCCGCACGTCGCCGACGCGGACTCGGGCCGTGCCGCGGCCGTCGGCGTCGACGTGCACTTCTTCGCGGGTCTGTGGGATCTGCCGATCCCGGCCCGCACGAAGTGCCGCGTGCACCTGGAGGGCTCGGCCCGGCTGCTGCCCGACTGGCCGGGGCGATGAGCGAGGAGGACGGGACCGAGGCCGACGACCCGGCGACGGGGCCGGGCGACCGGGCGGGCCACGCCCACCACCTGTGCGGCACGCTCACCGCGCTACCGCGCCTGCGGCGACGTGCCGCGCTGATCGTGGGCGCCATCGCGGTGTTGCTGGGCGCGGACGGGGACCTGGTCCTCACCCTCCACGACGGCGGGATACCCGCCGGAGACACCACGACGGTCCGGAAGACGTAGCCGAGCAGGTCCCGCCCGGTGCGGCACCTTTGCGACAAAAAGAAAACGAATGTTCGGCTTGACGTTTTCCCGCGACAACCCCACACTGGGACAGTAAATAAAATGATCATTCGTCTTTGTGGAGGCATGGCGTGAAAAAGCCATCGACGGGGCTGCAGTCATGGCACCGGACCGTCATCGCGACCTTGGCGTTGCCCTTGGTGATCTCTCTGGCCGTGATGGCGTTCGCGTGGCCCGCGTCGCGGATCGCGCCCCGCGATCTACCCGTAGGGGTCGTCGGCACCAGCGCGGCCAGCCAGAAGGCGGTCGAGGGACTGACGCACGGCAAGCCGGGCGGATTCGACTTCCACCTCTACGCGGACCAGGCATCGGCGCGCTCAGCGATCAAGCACCGGGAGATCTACGGCGCCTTCGTCGTCACTCCGGGCCACGTCACCGTGCTGGAGGCCACCGCCGCGAGCATGCCCGTCGCCCAGCTGCTGACCACGTCCGGTCAGCATCTGGCGGACGAGGCGGCGAAGGCGGCGGCGAAGGACCCGACGCCACCGGGCGGCGCGTCCGTCCGGTCCACCGCCCCGAAGAAGGCCGCCGCGAAGAAGGCCGCCGCGAAGAAGGCCGCCGCGAAGAAGATCACCAAGGTGAAGGTGAAGACGGTCGACATCGTCCCGATCTCCGCGAGCGACCCGCGCGGCGTCGTCTTCGTTTCGGCCCTTCTCCCGCTCACCGTGTGCAGCATCATGATCGCGGCGCTCGTCGCGCTGACACCCGGTCACGTCTCGGTACGCCGCAGGCTGGTCGACCTGGTCGCCGCGTGCGCCGTGACGGGACTCGCCGCCTACCTCATCGCCCAAGGCCTTCTCGGTGCCATGCCGCACCAGCACGTGGCCACCTGGGCGGCCCTGTCCCTCACCCTGCTCGCCATCAGCGCGACCAGCTTCGGCCTGGTCACCCTCATCGGTCCCCCCGGGCTCGGACTCAGCGTCGCACTCATGGTCTTCGTGGGGAACCCCTTCTCCGGCAGCACGTCCGCACCGGAACTGCTGCCCAAGGCCGTGGACGAAATCGGCCAGTGGCTCCCGCCGGGTGCCGGCGCGGGCCTTCTGCGCAGCACGGCGTACTTCGACGGGAACGCATCCGCGGGACACATCGTCGTCCTCGCCCTGTGGAGCACCCTGGGCCTGGCCGCAGCCCTCCTCGGGGGCCGACGACGCTCCGCGGTCGCGAACGGCACCTTGGGGGACGACCGGCTCGGTGCCGACGACACGAGTGCGGTCGCCCCGGACACGGCCGGAACCACGACGACCGTGACGCCCGCACCGGTGTTCCGCACGCACTCGCACGCCCGGCACGCCGCCCACGGATGAGGAAGGCGGCTCGTCCTCGCCTCCGCGCGGGAGACGGCGACAGCCGGCCAACGCACCGAACGCAAGGAAAAGAACCATGTCGTCGAAGTCCGCGGAGCGCGCCGAGGACCTGATGGACGCACAAACGGCGTTCCACGACGTCCGCAACATCACGTTCGGGATCGCCTACCGGATGCTCGGCAACATCGGCGACGCCGAAGACGTCCTCCAGGAAGCCTGGATCCGCTGGCAGACCTACGACCGCTCCAAGGTGCAGAACCCCGATGCCTTCCTCACCACGATGGTGACCAGGCTGACGATCAACGTGCTGCAATCCGCGAGGGTCCGCCGGGAGAACTACGTCGGCCACCGGCCGCCGGAGTCGATCGACCCCATGAGCGATCCCGCACTGGGCACCGAGAAGGCGGAAGCGCTGAAGGTCGCGGTGCTGATGCTCATGGAGAGGCTCACGCCCGCGGAACGGGCGGCGTACGTGCTCCGCGAGGCGTTCGAGTACCCCTACGGGCAGATCGCAGAGGTCATCGGGCAGTCCCAGGTCAACGTGCGCCAACTGGTGAGCCGCGCCCGCAAGCGACTGGCCGCGCAGAAACGGGCCAGCGTCTCGGCCGCCGACCACCAACGGTTCCTCGTCACCTTCCTGGTGGCGGCCCGGGCGGGGAACGTCGCCCCACTCGAAAGGCTGTTCGCGGAGGACGTCGCCTGCCCAGGCGGAGGGGTGGTGCGGGCGGAGGGGCAACCACGCCTGCGAATGGGTCTTTTGACGAGGCGTCCCGCATCCGCGTGACCATACGGGGTGGGCAGTCCCCTGGCTCCGATGACCGGCCGGTCATCGGAGCCAGGGGACTGCCCGCTCGCCGCCGGGGCGTGCCGGCACAGCCGGATGCGGGACGGGGGGCGTGGCCCCGTCGGGCCACCGATGCCGGGCAGCAGATGACACGGGGCCATGGGCGAGGGGGATGTGCGGTGGCGCGTCCGGATCGTGATCCGGACGCGGAGCGGCCACGAGGCCTGCGGCGGGCCCGTGCGTCAGGACGTCGCCGGAGCCGGCCAGAGCGCTCGCAGGGCGCCCGGCACTCCGTCCAGCGCGGAGTCGTCCATCGCCAGCTGGAGGATGTAGCCGGGGAGCATGCACATGAACGCGGCGGCCATCGCCTCGGGAGCGACCTCGCGCGGGAGGGTGCCGCTCTGCTGGTGCTCACGGATGACGTCGGCCAGCGCCGTGCGCATCTGGGCCATCAGATCGTCGAGTTGCCTGGCCAGCGAAGGGTTCCGCAGCGCCTCGGACCAGGCCAGCACGGAGAGCCCGGCGATGCTCTGCTCGGCGGTCTTGACCTTCACGACTTCCAGGACGTCGGCCATGAGGTCCCCGAAGGAACCGCCGGGCCGATTCCTCGCGACGCTCTGGACCATGGCGAGGACATCGCGCACGCTCTCCTCGACGATCGCCGTGATCATCTCGTTCTTGCTGGCGAAGTGCCGGTACACGGCGCCGGCCGACAGGCCCGACTCGGCGAACAGGTCTTGCATGGACGTCGAATGGAACCCATCGCGCAGGAAGCAGCGGCGCGCCGCGTCCAGGATCTGCTGGCGGCGGGCTTCCATGTACTCCGGCGTGACCTTGGGCATGGATCCATCCTCCGAACAAAAACGAACCTTCGTATTAACTTATCACACCGGGCTTGACCCGGGCCGGTACCACGGAGGGCAGCCGCAGCGGTCTCGGGCTCCGCGCACGACGAGGCGCCACCCATGTGTCACATTTCGCCTGCTTTAACTGTCAATCATGCAATTAAAGCTCTTGGAGGTGGTTGGTCATGGATGTCTACGAGGCGGTCACGAGCCGACGGGCAGTCCGCGCGTTTACCGACCGGCAGGTCCCAGGCGAGGTGCTGGAGCGCGTGCTGGCTGCCGCCGCCTGGTCCCCCTCCGCGTCGAACCTGCAGCCGTGGCACGTCTACGTGGTGACCGGCGGGCCGCTGGCCGAGCTCAAGAAGCGCGCCGGCGAACGGGTGATCGCGGGCGACGCTTGGGACGATCCGGAGTACGAGCAGTACCCGCCGGCACTGCAGTCCCCGTACCGCGAGCGCCGGGCCGCCTTCGGGGAGCAGCGCTACAGCGCCCTCGGGATCCAGCGCCAGGACCTGGAGGCGCGCCAGAGGGCCGCCGCCGCCAATTGGGACTGCTTCGGCGCACCCGCCGCCCTGTTCTGCTACGTCGACCGCGACATGGGCAGACCCCAGTGGTCCGACGTCGGCATGTACCTGCAATCCGTCATGCTGCTGCTCCGCACCGAAGGACTGCACAGCTGCGCGCAGATGGCATGGGCGAAGTACCACAAGACCGTCGCAGAGGTCCTCGCTCCCCCGGGCGAGCTCATCCTCTTCTGCGGCATGTCCATAGGGTTCGAGGACGTCACCGCACGTCACCCCCGCCCGGCACGGGCGTCACTCACCGAGACGGTGGAGTTCGTCGGCGATTAGACCGCGGCGCACCCCACACGGCCTTCCGCCGGTCATGTCGAACCGCCGGCCGCGGGCGGTCCGTGTCACAAGACGACGCGCTATCCGGTCACTACGTGTGCAGGCCGGCCCGGGGGCAGGGAGTCCGTGGGGCCTTCAGGCCGGCCTGCACCTCGCGTCCGCGGGCACGCGGAAGGACGGGGAAGGCACGCGATCGAGGGTCGGCGCCATCCTGCTCGTGCGCTTCACGAGGTCCGGCCGTGCCGCGACGCCCGGGCGGCCACGAACCGGCCGGCCCTCCGGACGAACCGCACGACGGATCGCCGCCGTGCGGGAACTCGCACAAGGAGTCGGGAACAGCAGATGGCGCAGCAGGACGGGGCGGACGGCACTTGGCTGCCGCCGGCGGTCGAGGACTGCGCTCTGTACGAGGACGGCCGTCGCATACCCGGCCCGGTGGATCTGGACGCGCTCATGGAGCGGCGGGACGGACAAGCCGGGCGGTTCGCGTGGATCGGTCTGTACGAGCCCACCGCCGACCAGATCCGGCAGGTTGCCGACGCCTTCGACCTGCACCCCCTGGCCGTGGAAGATGCCGTCCACGCCCACCAGCGACCCAAGCTGGAACACTACGGCGACACACTGTTCCTGGTCCTGAAGACCATCGTCCACGTCAACCACGACAAGGTCACCGCGACCAGCAAGATCGTCGACACCGGCGAGATCATGGTCTTCGCCGGCCCCGGTTTCGCCATCACCGTCCGCCACGGCAGCGCTCCGCCCCTCGACCACGTGCGCCGCCAACTCCAGGCCGACCCGCAGCAGCTCGGCTACGGTCCGGCTGCCGTCATGCACGCGGTCGCCGACCTGGTCGTCGACCGCTACCTGGAGGTCGCCGACGCCTTCGACGACGACATCGACACCCTGGAGAGCGAGGTCTTCTCCCCCGATCTCCCCGTCGACCCCGCACGCATCTACCAGCTCAAACGGGAACTCCTGGCGTTCAAGCGCGCCGTGATGCCGCTCGCCCCCGCCCTGCAGCACCTCGGCGAGCAACCGATCCCGCACGTACCGGGCCAGGTGCCCGCCTACTTCCGCGACGTCGCCGACCACCACCAACGGGTCACCGAGCAGATCGTCACCTTCGAGGAACTCGTCAGCGGCATACTCGGCGCCAGCATCGCCCAGATCAACGTCCAGCAGAACGCCGACATGCGGCGCATCAGCGCCTGGGCGGCCCTCGTCGCCCTCCCCACCTTGGTCGTCGGCATCTACGGCATGAACTTCGACTACATGCCCGAGCTGAGATCCCCCTACGGCTATCCGGCAGTTCTCGCCGTCATCGCCCTCGTCTGCACCTTCATCTACGGGGCCCTGCGCCGCAACAGATGGCTCTGACCGTGCCGCGCAGCCGTCGCTGCTGATCAAGCGGGCGGGCCGAGCTGTTCGCGCACCCAATCAGGGTCAGGGTTCGTATGCGGCCGGCCGGCCACGACGACGGTCGGCACGGTCTCGTTGCCGTCGTTGGCCGCTCTGACCGCCGCGGCACCAGCCGGGTCGCGCCAGATGTCGACCCAGCGCAGCTCACGGGCCCTCCGCCCCAGGCGGACGCGCAAGCGCAGGCAGTACTTGCAGCCGGGCCGCCAGAAGACGACCGGGCGGCCGTCGAGCGCGCTCCGGCGTTGCGCCTCCGACGCACCGATCCCCTTGGGGAAGACCAGCGGCGAGTTCACGCCCGCGAGCAGTACGAACCCCACGAAGAATGCTCCGGCCTCACCGGGGCTGCCCCCGAGAACCAGCCCCGTCGCGACAACCGAGCCGCAGACCAGGAGCAGCATTGGCAAGAGCCACGCACGCGTCATGTTGACGCAGCCTATCCGTGAGCCGAAAGCGCGCCCGACCGGGCTGCCGCGACTGGCCGTTCGCCGTATCCACGGCAGCTCGCGGCCGCGCTGTCAGCCCGCGCTGCCGGCCTTCCAGGCGCTCCAGTTCATGTGCCGGCCGTTGGTTCGGAGGCCGGTGCCGCAGTGGTGTCGGCCGTCGCACCTCGGGGGACAGCATCATGTACGACTGCGGGACGGCGGCGACGCCAGGTCGCCGACGGCGGCCGCCCCGTCGATGCCGGGCACCGCCCCATCGGCGTTCTCCCGGTCGGCGGTGAAGTAGCGGGGCGCGCAGCCGGCGGAACCCGACTGGGCGGGGACGTAGAAGAGCCCAGCCGGGTCGGTTTCGGCGGGTTCGGGGTCTTCCCCGTACACGTACAGGCACATGGTGTTCCTCCGGGAGCGAGGGAGATGCGCGACTCGGGCACGGGCCCGCGTCCGGCAATGAGGCTATGCCCGCAGGTCAGGCCGCCATCGCGCTCAGCGGCAAACCCTGACGCCGCTCTGACGGTGGGGAGCCGCGCCCGGGCCTCCGGGGGACCCTGCCGAAGGCCAGGCACGGCGGAAGGGTCGGCGGCCTGCGGCAGGGTGCGCGGCAGATCGTGTGCACGGGGGACCGAGGGAGTGTGGAAACCGGTCCGGAGAAATCGGGAACCCGGCGGACGGGGCCGACAGGTAACAGGGGACCGCGACCAGAGCCCGGCCCGTATGGGGAGGAACCGATGAGAGCAGATCACCCCCGGCGGAGCCCGGCCGCATGGGCAGTCTGACTCCCGCGGTCTTCGCCCTTTTCACATGACACCGGCCGCTTCGCCGTGCCCGGTAAGAAAGGCATGCCTTGACACACAAGAGACGAGCACCGGTTACGGCGTTCGCCCCCTTCACCGCCATCACCATCGCCGCGGCCCTGCTGGGCGGAACGGTCGGAGTGGTCCAGGCCGCGCAGGCCGATGGCGCGTCCCGGACCGGATCGCGTCCCGGGGCCGCGTTCGGCACGGGTTCCGACGCCACACGACGGACGGTCACCCTCGTCACCGGCGACAAGGTGACGCTGGACGCCACCGGCAAGGTCGTCGGCGTCACGGCCGCCGAGGGCCGGGAAGGCATGGCGTTCCGCATATCGCGCGCGGCCGGCGGTGACACCTACGCCGTACCGCGCGACGCCGAACGGCTGATCGCGGACGGCACGGCCGACCGGCAACTGTTCGACGTGACGCGGCTGGTGGGTTTCGGGTACGACGACTCCTCACGGCCCGACCTGCCGCTCATCGTCACCTACACCAAGGGCGGTCCCATCGCGGCGCGTACGCTGTCGGACTCCGGCGCCCGCGTCACCCGCGACCTGCCCAGTATCAACGGCAACGCCCTGCGGGCCGGCAAGTCCGAGGCCGCGGCGCTCTGGCGGACCCTCACCGGCAGTGGCGCGAGCGCCCGTTCGTCGGCCACCGCCACCTCGGCCAAGGTCGAGAAGATCTGGCTCGACGGCAAGGTCACGGCGAGCCTGGACCGCAGCACGGCGCAGATCGGCGCCCCCGCTGCCTGGGCGGCCGGTTACGACGGCGCCGGTGTCACCGTCGCCGTGCTGGACACCGGTGTGGACGCGACGCACCCGGACCTGAGGGACCGCGTCGACGCGCAGGTGAACTTCTCCGAGTCCCCGGACACCGTCGACCGCGTGGGCCACGGCACGCATGTGGCCTCGACCGTCGCGGGCTCCGGGGCCCGGTCGGACGGGAAGTACAAGGGCGTCGCGCCCGGCGCCCGCATCATCAGCGGCAAGGTCCTCGGCGACGACGGATCGGGCAGCCCCTCCGGCATCATCGCCGGCATGCAGTGGGCCGTCGCCCAGGGCGCGAAGGTGGTCAACCTCAGCCTCGGCAGCGACGACACCCCGGAGACCGACCCGGTCGAGCAGGCGGTGAACGGGCTGTCGGCGGACTCCGGCACCCTCTTCGTCATCGCCGCGGGCAACGGCGGCCCCGCCGCGGGCACGATCGGTTCCCCGGGCAGCGCCGCCGCCGCGCTCACCGTGGGCGCAGTGGACCGGGCGGACGCCATCGCGGAATTCTCCAGCCGGGGCCCGACCGCCGACGGTTCCCTCAAGCCCGACCTCACCGCCCCCGGCGTGGACATCGTCGCCGCCAAGGCCGCGGAGGGCGTGGAGGGCGACCCGGCAGCCGACGGCTACGTGTCGATGAGCGGTACGTCGATGGCCACCCCGCATGTGGCGGGCGCCGCCGCGATCCTGGCCCAGCAGCACCCGGACTGGACCGGCGGGCGGATCAAGGCCGTCCTCACCGGTTCCGCCGCACCGGCCACTGACCTGGCCGCGTTCGCGCAGGGCACCGGCCGCACCGACATCGCGCGGGCGATACGTCAGCACGTGACCAGCAACCCCACCTCGCTGGACTTCGGCACCGCCCGGTGGCCGCACGCGGACGACGAGCCCGTCACCGAGAAGGTCACCTACCGCAACGACGGTGACCGCCCGGTCACCGTCGACCTGGCGACCGAGGCGTTCGGCGAGGACGGGAAGCCGGCCGCCGAGGGCATGTTCGACGTCTCGCCGAAGCGGCTCACGATCCCGGCGGCCGGCACCGCGACCGCCACGGTGACCGCCGACAGCCGCGCGGGCTCGGCCGACGGCACGTTCGGCGGCTCCGTGACCGCGACGGCCGGGGAGACCGCCGTGCGGACCGCCATCGGCGTGAACCGCGAGCAGGAGTCGTACAACCTGACGGTCAGGCACCTCGATCTGGGGGGCAAGCCCACCGGCGATTCCGAGACGGGCGTGTACGGCCTGGGCAACGACATCTGGCGGGACTGCTCCGACCCCACGGACGGAGAGTTCACGGTGCGGCTGCCCAAGGGCCGCTACGCCCTCGAGGGCCGCGTCTCCACCGGGGCGGACCCCGGCGACGGGAAGCTGGCGCTGCTGCTGCACCCGAAGTTCTCGCTGACCCGGGACACCACCCTGGTCATGGACGCCCGCAAGGCCAGGCCCGTCCGGATCACCGTGCCCGACCGCGCGGCCGAGAACACCGACGCCACACTCAACTTCGGCGTCAACGACAACGGATCCGGCTACACCTCCACCTACGACATGGGCAGCTTCGGCAACCTGCGCGTCGGGCAGCTCGGGGCACCGCTTCCCGCAGGCGAGGCGTTCGCGCAGTACAACGGGACGTGGACCCACGGCACGGTGAACTACCGACCGGCCTCGAACCGCACCGGCGACCTCTCCGGATTCACCGCGAAGCTGCGCCGCCGGGACTTCGCCAAGCTCGTGCTCACCCTCGGCGCGCCCGCCGCGGGCAAGACCGGCAGCCTCGTCGCCGCACCCCTGACGCCCAACGGCAGCTGGTTCGACTTCCACCCGGAGGAGGGCGCCCTGCCGCGCACCGTCACCGACTACGTCCTGCCGGCCGTGAAGTGGCAGTACGCCACCGGCCAGTACGGCGCTCCTGGCGCGGACGGCGAACCCGTGTGGGACGGCGGCCAGACCGTCACCCGGGCCAGGGCCTACGCCGCGGGCAGGACGTACGCGCAGCGCTTCAACATCGGCGTCTTCGGCCCGCACCTGTACAGCGCGGGTGGGGAGGCGTCGGGCGCGGTCCGTCTCGGCGACGACTTCAGCGCCTACGTGCCGCTGTTCTCCGACGGCGCGGGCCATGTCGGCGTCTCCGACTACACCAGGGCCACGAGCGCGCTGTACGCGGACGGCACGCCGGTGTTCACCTCGGACACGCCCCTGGACGGCGACACGCACACCCTGCCCGCCGAGGCGCGGGCCTACCGGCTCACCACGGACGTATCCCGCGCCGCGTCGCTCTCCGCGGTCAGCACCCGGGTGACGGCCGAGTGGACCTTCCGCTCCGCCCACGTCTCGGGCGACACCATGACGTGGCTGCCCCTGTCGGCGGTGCGCTTCACGCCCAAGCTCCAGGCGGCCAGCACGGCCAGGGCGGGCAGGGCCTTCACCGTCCCGTTCACGGTCGAGGGCGCGGCCACCGCCCGCATCGCCCGCAAGCTGGCGTTCTCGGTGTCCTACGACGGCGGCAGGAGCTGGAAGCCGGCCAAGGTCACCGACCGTGAGCGGCTCGAACTGCGCCACCCCGCCCGCCCGGGCACCGTCTCGCTGCGCGTCGTGCTCACCGACGCCGACGGCAACACCCTGAAGCAGACGATCTACCGCGCCTACCGCACCACCGCGTAGGCACTGCGCTCCACACGCGGGCCCCGGGCCGTCGGCCCGGGGCCCGTCCGCTCCCGACGTCCGGGGTCACGCGTCGACCGCGCGCGTCGTGCCGGCCCAGCTGTCCAGGTCGGCCAGGCGTGCGGTGAGGGCGGCGCGCATGGCGTCCGCGCCGAAGACGCCGAGGGCCAGTCGCAGGGGCGGGGCGTCGCTGTCCGCGGCTGCTCGGATGCCCGCTGCGATGCGCGCCGGTGACGCGTACGCGGACGCGGGCTGTGCGCCGATGGCCTTCTGGACCTCACGGACGGTCTGGTCGTAGTCGTCGATGGCGGCCGCGACGTCGAGGTTGTCGAGGAAGGCCGTGGCGGTGGGACCGGGCTGGACCATGGTGACCTTGATGCCGAGCGGGGCGAGCTCGTCGGCGAGGGCGTCCGACAGACCTTCGACGGCGTACTGCGCGCACGGCGGGCGCTCCGGCGTACTGCGCGCACGGCGGGCGCTCCGGCCACATCACAGCGGCGAGGCATCCGGGTGGGTGCCCGAGGGCTCCAGCCGGACGACGATGCCCTTCGAGGTCGGCTGGTTGCTGGTCTCGGCCACGCTCTCCAGCGGCACCAGGACCTGGGTCTCGGGGTAGTACGCGGCGGCGCAGCCCAGCGCGGTCGGGTAGGGGACCACCTCGAAGCCCTCCGCACGGCGCTCCACGTCATCGTTCCACACGCTCACCAGGTCCACCGACTGTCCTTCGCGAAGCCCGAGTTCGGTCAGGTCCGCGGGGTTGACCAGCACGACGCGGCGGCTGCCGTGGATGCCCCGGTAACGGTCGTTGTTGGTGTACGGGATGGTGTTCCACTGGTCGTGGGAGCGCAGGGTCTGCAGCAGCAGGTGCCTGTCCGGGGCCTGCGGCATGGCCCAGGCGTTGCTGGTGAACATGGCCTTGCCGGTGGCGGTGGCGAAGACGCCCTCGTTGACGGGGTTCGGCAGCCTGATGCCGCCCGGCCGGACGACTCGCCGGTTGAAGTCGTGCAGCCCCGGCAGGATGTGCGCGATGCGGTGGCGGATCGTGCCGTAGTCGGTCTCGAACTGCTTCCACGGGATGCCGGTCCTGCCGTCGAGGGTGTGCCGGGCGAGCCGGCACAGGATGGCGATCTCGCTGAGCAGCAGTTTGGAGGCCGGTTCGAGACGTCCGCGGGAGGTGTGCACCTCGCTCATCGAGTTCTCGACGGTGACGAACTGCTCGCCGCAGGGCTGCACGTCCCGTTCGGTGCGGCCCAGGGTCGGCAGGATGAGTGCCGTCCGTCCGCAGACCGCGTGCGACCTGTTGAGCTTGGTGGAGATGTGGGCGGTCAGGCGGCATCGCCGCATGGCCTCCTCGGTGACCGCGCTGTCGGGCGCGGCCCGGACGAAGTTGCCCGCGAGGCCGAGGAAGACCTTGATGCGGCCCTCCCGCATGGCCTTGATCGAGTTCACCGAGTCCAGACCGTGGGCGCGTGGCGGGTCGAAGCCGAACTCCCGCTGCAGCGCGTCCAGGAAGGAGTCCGGCATCTGTTCCCAGATGCCCATCGTGCGGTCGCCCTGGACGTTGCTGTGTCCGCGCACCGGGCAGGCGCCGGCCCCGGCCCTGCCGAGGTTGCCGCGCAGCATCAGGAAGTTGACGATCTCCCGGATGGTGGGGACAGCGTGCTGGTGCTGCGTCACGCCCATGGCCCAGCAGACGATGACGCGCTCGCTGTGCAGGACGTCGTCCCGCACGTCCTCGATCTCCTCGCGGGTCAGTCCCGTCGCGGGCAGGATCTGTTCCCAGCCGATGCCGTGGGCGTGCTGCGCGAACTCCTCGAAACCGCTGGTGCTGGAGCGGATGAAGTCATGGTCGAGCACGGTGCCCGGCCGGGCGTCCTCGGCCTCCAGCAGCAGCCTGTTGAGGCCCTGGAACAGCGCGAGGTCGCCGCCGCTGCGGATGTGCAGGAACCGGTCGGCGATCCGGGTGCCGTGTCCGATGATCCCGCGCGGCTTCTGCGGGTTCTTGAACCGCAGCAACCCGGCTTCCGGGAGCGTGTTCACCGCGATGACGCGGGCGCCGTTGCGCTTGGCCTCCTCCAGGGCGGAGAGCTGCCGCGGATGGTTCGTACCCGGATTCTGGCCCACCAGGAAGATCAGGTCGGCGTGGTGGAGGTCGTCCAGGCTGACGGTCCCCTTGCCGGTGCCGAGGGTCTCGTGCAGGGCGGTGCCGCTGGACTCGTGGCACATGTTGCTGCAGTCGGGCAGGTTGTTGGTGCCGAACGCCCTGGCGAAGAGCTGCAGGACGAAGGCGGCCTCGTTGCTGGCCCGGCCCGAGGTGTAGAAGACCGCCTCGTCGGGTGAGTCGAGCGAGTTCAGCTCCGCGGCGATCAGCTCGAAGGCGTCGCGCCAGCTGATCGGTTCGTAGTGGTCGGAGTCGGGCCGCTTGACCATCGGTTCGGTGAGCCGGCCCTGCTGGTTCAGCCACAGGTCCGACCCCCGTCCCAGCTCGGAGACCGAGTGCCGCCGGAAGAACTCGGCGGGGATGCGCCGCGTCGTGGCCTCGTCGTTGATGTGCTTGGCACCGTTCTCGCAGTACTCGTTGCGGTGCCGGTGGCCGGGAGCGGGATCCGCCCAGGCGCAGCCGGGGCAGTCGATGCCGTCCACCTGGTTCATGGTCAGCAGCGTCACCCCGGTGCGCGCGACCGAGGTCTCCTCGAGGGAGTACTCCAGCGCGTGCCGTACGGCGGGCACTCCCGCGGCCCATTCCTTGGGCGGGGTCACGCCGAGCGCTTCGTCCGGCTCTTCTCGGGGGGCCTTCTTCATGACGTGCGTCCCTCGTTCTCTCGTCCGCGGATCGCTCATCCGACCGGCCACCGCGGGACCCGGCTCCGTGGCGGTTCCGGCTCCAGCGGCCGCACGTGTCCGTTGTGGATGGACGCCCGCCAGGCTCCGCTCTCCTCGCCGATGCCCTCGATGTACTCCTTGAAGTTGCGCAGCTCCGCCCGGACGACGCGGCGCGCGACCCCGAGGGCACTCGTGACGGTGTCCGCGATGCCGCGGCGTGTGGTCTCCATCCGCACGGTCACTTCGGTGCGGTCCGCTGCCACGGAGCGGAAGGAGACCGTGCCCCGGTGGTAGGGGCTGCGTCGCAGGCTCTGCCAGACGAGGTGCGAGTCCGGTTGCTGCTCGACGATCTCCGCCTTGAACTCCCGGTGCAACGGGCCGATCCCGATGACCCAGTGGGTGACCGAGGGGTTGATCTGCTCGACCCTCCTCACCGCGGACATGAACCGCGGAAAGCTCTTGAACTGGGTCCACTGGTTGTACGCGGTACGTACCGGGACCGCGATCTCGACCACTTCTTCGACGGTCGTCATGGCCCACCTTCTTCAGGCGCCGCTCTCTCCAGTGTCACCGCCCGCCAGGGACGTCGCATGTGGGTGAGCGCGGCGAGGGGACGCTGCGCCCGGCTCCCGTCACGTTCGGTGGCGACCGCGTCTGCGGCGCTGCCCCACAAGACGCAGCTGCCTCCGGTCCGGCACGGTGGGCGTGCCGGACCGGAGGCAGTTGGCGTTGTCTCCCCTTCGACGCTAGGCGGTTCGGTTCCGCCGTACGAGCCCGACCGCCGTGTCGACGACGAGGAATCCGAGCAGCGTGATGCCCAGGAGGGGCAGCGCCCAGCCGAGCGCGGCGACGGCCGGGACGCCGATGATCAGCAACGGCAGGGGCAGCTGCCGCCACGTCGCCCGTACGGGGGCCTTGCCGAGTGCCGCCGTGCGGTCGCCACGCGTGGGCCGGCGCTGCCACCACATCCGGTAGCCCCACACGATCACGGCGATCAGGCCGAGCGCGATCAGCGCCAGCAGGATCTGGTTGACGATGCCGAACAGCAGGCCCATGTGGCCCTGGACGCCGAGCTTGCTGAGCTTGGCCAGGACCGGGTAGTCGGCCCACCTGCTCTCCGAGGTGACCTGGCCCCTGGCGGCGTCGACGGCGACCTGGTCGTAGTGGACCGGCCACAGGTCGTCGTCCTGGGCCACCGTCCAGGCGGCCGCGTCGTCCGTGGGCGGCGTCAGCTCCACCCGGCCGCCCAGCCCGGCGTCGCGGGCCACCCCGAGGACCGCGTCGAAGTCGGCGGGGTCCGCCGACGCCGCGCCCTGGTCCGTGCCGTGTCCGGCGTGCCCCGCGTGCTCGCCCTCCGTCGCCCCGGCTCCGCCGGGCAGGGAGGTGACCAGTTCGGGGGCGTTTCCCTTGGCCGCGTCGAGCAGCTGCCCGAACCGGTCACCGGCGTAGTGGGACCAGGTCAGACCGGTGGCGCTGAGAGCGAGCAGGCCGACGGCGATCCAGACGCCCGTGGCCGCGTGCCGGCTGCGGGTACGCCGTACGCCCCGGGCGGAGCGGTCGGGCAGCAGCACACCGCGTGCCGACGTGGCACGCTGCCCGCGGGCACGCCCCAGCCACAGGACGAGGCCCCCTGCCACGATCACCCACAGCCAGCTCGCGGCGACCTCCGAGTACAGACGCCCGGTCTCACCGAGGTGCAGGTTGCGGTGCAGGTCGTCCATCCAGGTGGTCAGCGGCGTCGAGCCGTACCACGTGGTCAGCTCACCCTTGACCTCGGCCGTGTACGGGTCCACGAACACCGTGCGCTGGTTCTCGCCCAGTTCAGGCAGCGACAGCACCACCCGCGTGGTCTCCTCCGGGCCGGACGGAGTGATCACCGAGGACAGCGTGCCCTCCGGGTGGGCCGCCCGGGCGGTGGCGATCTGCTCCGCCAGGGGGCGCGGTTCGTCACCCACCTCCGCCACACCGAGCTGGTCGCCGTAGACGAGCTGGTCGAGCTGGGGCGTGACGGTGTAGGCCAGCCCCGTCAGGGCGGCCACGAGCAGGAAGGGGGCGACGAACACCCCCGCGTAGAAGTGCAGCCGTACGAGCAGCGCCCGAACGCCCTTCCACGAACGGCCGGGTCGTACGGGACCGGTCCCCGAGGTGGCCGGCGGTACGGCGGGGCCGTCGGCCTCCGCGACGGCCACCGCGGCTTCGTCGCGGTCGTCCCTTGGCGTTTGTTCCTGTGTCGAAGTCATGCGTGCATCCCCAATCGGCGCCCGGCGCACTGGGCGCGGGCGCTCATGAAGCCGACGATTCGGTCCGCCTTCACGGCGGTACGGCGTGGCGGGCCTGCCGTTCCGGCACCGGGCGCGCGTGGATGCGCCGGGCGGACGGTGTGCGTGGGCACGCCGGACTGCGCCCGTCACCGCGACGGGGCGTGACGGACGGTCAGGAGCAGATCGCCGGCCGCGGGGGGCCGCGTCGTGTGACGCTGTGCCACAGGGTCGCCTGGTGGTCCAGGCGTGGGGGGACGTGGAAGGACGCGGGCGTCGCAGGGGCGGGTGACGTGACGACGGCTCGGACGCGCGAAGCCCGGCGCAGTGGAGCGAAGACGAAAGCGGCCAGGGAGCGGCCGAGTTGGAAGGCCGCGGCCTCACCGCACCACAGCCACAGCCCGCACAGGACCGCGGCCAGGGCGTGGGCGGAGACCATGCCGGTGGACCAGCCGCCCATGGCGGCGGTGCTCATGGGCATCGCGGCCACGGCGGCCGAAGACCGGTGGCCGGCCGTCATATCGGCGGGGGCGGCGGCGAAAGCCTGGGCGAGGCTGAACCAGCCGTGCAGGGCGAACTGGGCCGCCGCGGTCGCCGCCATGACCGCCGGGGCACCGCGCTCACGGCGACCCGCCAGCCACCACGCTCCGGCGGTGGTGGCGGCGAACCCGTACCCCACCGCCCAACCGGGAACCGCCCGCGACATCAGGGCGTGTCCGAGACCCGTCACCGCCACGCACACGGCCGCGAACACCGCGGCACGCGCGAGGCGGAAGGCGGGCCCGGATGTCATGGGCAGCAATGATGCCATCGACCACCCGAATGAGGGACGGGGCACGCGGAAGCACCGACGGCGCACGATGGCCTGTGCTGGCTACGCGCCGTCAAACCCGTGGGCTCTCCCCGTAGTCCATCGCGGCCCGCCACAGGGCGCGGCCGTAGCCCGACCGCGGCGCCCGGGCAGGACCGACCCCGACGTACCGGGGCGGGCCCGCGACGCGCCCCTCGTGGACGACGACGAGGACCCGTCCCACGGAGCCGTGAGCACCGGCCGCAGCCATTCCCAGCGGAAGGGCACGCGCCGCAGCCCGCTTCGCGGGGACGGGAGGTGAGCCCCGGCGCGACTCGCTCCGGCGCGGCCAGGGGACATGCGGGCGGCCCGCCGGTGTACCGGCGGGCTGCTCCATCCCCACAACCTGGCGGCAGGCGCTTTCCGCCCGATCGCGCCCATGACCTCCCCGCAGGTTGATGCAACAACCCTACATATTGCTTGACGCGGCAAGGAAGTCGCGGGGAGGGATCGCAAGGATGCGCCCTGCGGACAAACCGCAGTCTTTATCTGAATTCGGCCCATACCCGGATGAATCGATTTAGCATGCCCCTGTTGGAGCTGGCGGCGGCCTCGGGCACGCCACAGAGAGGGCCCGGGCCGTCATCAGATTTCGCTTTCGCTGACGCGGTGACATCGTGAACCAGGCATTTCGTACGAACATCCTTCCACCCCACGAGAAGGCGGAGTACTGGACGGACGCAGTCCACCAGGCAGTCACCAGGCTTGAGATCCGGCCTCCAGAGGACGGCACGTTGTGCGGATCCCTCTGGCTGGCCTCGGTCGGTGCCATCCATGTGGGCCACGTCGAGGCAAGCCCTCAACGGATGGCCCGGACCAGAGGGATCATCGCCAACGACGCCGGCAACGCGCTTATCGTGAGCCTGCAGGAAGCAGGCAGCAGCGTCGTGGCGCAGGACGGACGCGAGACGCTCCTCACCCCCGGGGAACTGGTCCTGCTCGACTCCCGGCGACCCTTCTTCAGGGACTTTCCCGGCAGCTTCCGTCAGAACATCGCCTCCATCCCACTCGAGATGCTGGACCTTCCCGATGCGTACCTGGCCCGCGCCATCGGCCGGCCGTATCGCCCAAACCACTACATCGGCGGAATCCTCGCCGCGTACGTGACCAGGCTCGCCGCGGCGGCGGCGTCCGAGACCTGCCTGGCAGGAGCACAGCAGTACCTGGAGCGGGGGATGCTCGACGTGCTGACCGCGCTCGTGGCACACGACGGCAGGCTCGACGCCGACGTCACGCCCACCGCCGAGGAGACGATGCGGCTGCTCGTGCGCGACTACATCAAGGCCCACCTCGGCCGACCGGAACTCTCCCCGGCCGTGATCGCGGCCGCGCACCACATCTCCGTGCGCTATCTGCACAAGTTGTTCCAGGGCGAGGACATGACGCTCAGCCGATGGATCCACCACCAGCGGCTGGAAGCCTGCCGTGAGGATCTCGCACGTCCTGACCTGGCCGGGTTGACCGTGGCGACGATCGCGCAGCGATGGGGTTTCGTCAGTCCCGCGCACTTCAGCCGGACCTTTCATTCCGCCTACGGCATCTCCCCGGCCGCGTGGCGCCGAATGGTCCTCGCCGATCTTCCCGGGCACCCTTGACCGGCGGCTACGGCGAGGTGCCGTTCATGATCAGCGCCAGCGCATGGGCCTGACGCCTTCCGACGGGTCGGGGTCCGCCGGGCAGGGAAGGACCGCCCCACCCCCCTCTCCGTGGCGGGCCAGCGCGATCATCGCGAGATCGTCGGCCGGCAGGGCACCACAGTGGGCGACGATGTCCTCGACGATCTCCGCCAGGACGTGGTGCAGGCGCTCGTGACAGAAACGGTGCCGGTCATGCCAGGTCCACGAGGTGGCGCGTTCCAGGAGCGGGAA
The DNA here is from genome assembly GCF_033792725.1 of Streptomyces sp. PA03-5A. NCBI lineage: Bacteria > Bacillati > Actinomycetota > Actinomycetes > Kitasatosporales > Streptomycetaceae > Streptomyces > Streptomyces sp. PA03-5A. The sequence continues at coordinate 70,930 of NZ_JARAVL010000030.1, forward strand.
GGAGGTCCCGCTGCAGTCGCGGGCCTCGATGAGGCCGTCGGTGTACAGCAACAGCGTGTCGTGGGGGCCGAGTTCGAAGGCGTTCTCATGGGCGCGGATGTCGCACAGCGGGCTGAGCCCGAGCGGCGGGCAGGGCGTGCCGGGCAGCAGGACCAGTTCTCCCGAGCGTGCCCGCACCGGGGGCGGATGGCCGAAGTTGACCATGCGGGCGTCGGGCTCACCGTCCGGCACCTCCAGGATCAGCGCCGTCGCGAAGCGTTCGTCCGCGTCGCAGCGTGCGTCGTCGTCCGCGTCGGCCAGGTACCGCAGGAAGCTCTCCTCCAGGTGGGTGGACAGCTCGACCAGGGAGACGGGCTGCGGCGCCCATTCACGGAAGGCTCCGAGGATGGCGATGACGTCGAGGAACGAGGGCAGCCCTCTCCCCCGGACGTCGCCGATGATGATGCGGGTCGCCGCGTCGGCCCGGGCGACCGCGTAGAGGTCCCCGCCCACCCGGGCCTGCCCGCCGCAGGCGTGGTAGACGGAAGCGAGGTCGAGGCCGCCGACACGCGAGGGAAGCGGTCGCAGCAGCACATCTTGCACGGCGTCGGAGACGGCGAGGGAACTCGCCACCCGCCGGCGGTACAGCCGGAGCAGCCTGCCGCATGCCACGGCCGCCGCCGGTGCCGCAACCAGCTGCAGGAGACGGCAGGCGCTCTTCACCCGACCGCGCAGGGGAACGGCCGCGCAGATCGTGAGTACCCCCAGCAAGGCCCCCGCGATGGGCACGAGCCGTACCACCCGCATGTCGTCGAATTGCTTGAGATCAGTCATGCCGCACCTCTCCTTTCCCACGCACCCGCCCTGTCGGTGGGAGGCTGCGGCGGCCGCCGGGGCGGACGCTCATCGGGGATCCGGTGGTCGTCGCGCCACGACCGCCGTGAAGACGTTCGAGGAGATGTCGTGGGACGAGTTGGGCACGAAACTGGAGGAGGAGATGCGGGCCGCGTTTCTGGTGACCAAGGCCGTCGTCCCCGGCATGACGGCGCGCGGCTACGGCCGGATCGTCTCATGAGCACCGGGACGAGCCGACAGCCCCGGGAACGGATGGTGGCACTCGGAACCTCGAAGGCGGCCCTGAACCAGTTCGCCCGCTACGTCGCGCAGGAGATGGGGCCTCGCGGGATCACCGTCAACGTGGTGGCCGCGAGCCCGGTGGACGAGACCAGCATCGCCGATGTCCTCGGCGACCTGCACAGGAAGCGCCAGGCGGCGCAGACCGTGCTCGGCCGGATGGCCAAGCCCGACGATGTGGCCCGGGCCGTCGCCTTCTACGCCGGCGAGGACAGCGGGTTCATCACGGGCACGGTCGCGGGGGTCAACGGCGGCGGGGCCTGGGACTGACCTCCTGAGGAACCACCGGCACCACTACACCTGATCGAAGGAGTCATCATGGAGTCCATGGCCACCGCCCTGGTGGTGCAACCCGGTGAGGCAGCCGGGGCGTCACTTACCGACGGCGCATTCGAGCTGCTCGCCGACGGGGGCGCGGTGAGCGCCAGTCGGCTCACCCTCGCAACCGGCGCCGACGGTGCACCCCCGCACCACCACAAGCTCTCCCACGAGCTCTTCTACGTACTGGACGGGACGATGCTCTTCCGTCTCGGCGACACTCTGACCACGGTGGGAAAGGGCGGGCTCGTCGTCATTCCGCCCGGCCTGCCGCACGTGTTCGGGGCGGCAGAGGGTGAGGTGGCCGACGTAGTCGTCGTGCTCAGCCCTGGCATCGAACGGTTCGGCTACTTCGAGCAGTTGGCCGCCATCAGCCGTGGCGAGGCGGAATTCGCGTCACTTCTCCCCGAGCAGCACCGCTACGACGTGCACTTCGAGGACCTCCCCGACTGGCGGTCGGGCCCGTCGGGGTGATTCCAAGCCGACGCACTGCCTGGATCGGCCCCAGGGAGGCCGAGCTCCCGTCACCGGCGGCCCCGCAGAGACAGAGGTGGCCCGGTACGGCCACCTCCGTCTGGCAGCGCGTGGCGTACATTCCATCGGCGTGAGTAGCCGGGGGCGGCATTTCCGGGCTATAGGGACGGTGGCGTTCCGGCGGGCCAATCCACCCGTGCGCCAATGCCCGGCGCACGGGTGGATTGCAGCAATGTACACGACCGGTTGTCTATAGCGCCCAGCGGATGTGCCCGTTTCTGGGCGACCAGGTCAGCTTTCCGGCATCACGGGCGAGTCGATGTCGAGATCGCCGAGCGATTCCCCGTACACGGCGAATCGCTGGGCGTCCCAGACGGGGGCCGGCACGCCCGGTACCGGCTCGTCGCCCCTCATGAAGAGGACCTCGGGACCGCCGGGGGTGAACAGGAAGAGGAGCTTGGCGTAGCGGGTGCTCTTGTTCAGGAAGCGATGCCGGGTGCCCGGCGGAACGTACAGGAAGTCCCCCGATCGCGCGATGATCTTCTCGTCGCCGTTGAGGAACTCGAGTTCACCGTCGAGGAGGTAGAAGGCCTCGCTGTTGCGGTTGTGGACGTGCGCCACCGGCCCGGCGCCGGGCGGTACGTCCGCCTCGACGAAGCCCAGGTGCCCGTCGGTGACGCCGGTGTGGACCTTGACCGAGTAGACGCTGTCGGACACCCACTTGGTGATGCCTTCGCCAGCGGGCACATGGATGGCTCCACGTTTCGTCCAGCGCGGGTCGTCGGCGTCTATCTGCAGCATGGGAAGACTCATCCAGAACTCCTGACAGTGGTAGCAGGCGCGGTCGACCCCGCGCCTGACAGTTGTCAGACTAGCCGGTTCTGACAGCTGTCAGGCAAGTGGGGTCCGTTCCTCCTGTCGGCGCCCGCACCGGTTTCCCGGCGCCTGGCCGCTGCGCGGGCGGGTGGGCCGCTGCGCGCTCCTGTCGACGCACGACGGTAATCTTTGGACCGGACGCCGCCTCTCGTAGCCGATCCGAGCCCTCGATCCGACCGGGCGGTTGCGGGCCGCGGCTCAGGTGGCGTGGCTTCCGACCGGCGGCAGGGATTCCGTCGCTCGGCCGAGGAAACCAGGAGTACGAGCGAGGTGTCAGTGGCGGAACACGGCGCGATGGACGACAGGCAGGACCACCGCCGTCGGGTGAGAACGCCACAGGTCGACCTCACCGATTCCGAGATCCTCCAACGCGGACTCGAAGCCTTCGCCGAACTGGGCTACCCGGGTGCGTCCGTGCGCGAACTGGCCAAGCGCCTGGGGGTCAACCACAACTTCATCAACGACCGCTTCGGTTCGAAGGAGAAGTTCTGGCGCGCGGCGGTCGACCATGCCCTCAGGGCTCCCATGCGGCAGCTCGTCACCATCCTCGAGGGTGACCTGGACGATGTCGAGAAGTTCAAGTGCGTCGTTCGGACCTATCACTCCCTGGCCGCGAACATGCCCCACGCGAACCGCATAATTTCCGATGAGTCAGTTTTCGAGTCAGACCGTCTGAACTATCTGTACAGCGAGTACACCGGCCGATTCCTGGACAAACTCGAACCGCTTGCGCAGCGGCTCATTGCTTCGGGCCGGATGCCGCCCATGAACATGGACGTACTGTTCAGCGCGCTCACGGGACCCGCAGTCGTCATGGCCCAAAATCAACTCGTGCGCCGCACGAACGAAGCGGGGGATCCGCGGACCGACGAGTGGCGGCAAAAGACGGACTCCTTGGCCGAGGTGGTCATTCGAGGGCTGCTCAGCTAGAGATCCACCTCATGTGGCCCGCCCAAGGGCCTGCGGATGGGGATCGTGGACGAGGCTGCACTACGGCCGACGGCGCCCGGAACCGTTGACGTCTCCCGGCGCATCATGGTGCGGGCCTGCATGAGACCGGCTGTTCGGGGCACACGGTGACTGACACGGCGGACAACTCAAGGGTGATGACGTGACGGTATCCACGCAGCAGTCCACGGACGTCATCGAGTACCCTGCGGGATCGGCGCCCACACGGGCCCTCCAGGACGCGGGTCTGCCGTGGATCGAGGACGCCGGCACCATCGCGCCGAAGGATGCCCGCCAGTTGTCGAAGCTGTTCTTCGACCGGCTGCAGAGCATCGAAGAGGGCACAGCCGCGTACAGCTACGCGCGCAACACGCTGATCGAGATGAACGTGTCTCTGGTCCACTTCGCCGCCCGTCGTTTCCGAAGCCGCGGTCCCGAGGAGCAGGAGGACATCCTGCAGGTCGGCACCATTGGCCTGATCAAGGCCATCGACCGGTTCGACCTGAGCCGCGAGGTCGAGTTCACGACCTTCGCCGTTCCCTACATCGTCGGAGAGATGAAGCGGTTCTTCCGCGACACCTCCTGGGCCGTGCACGTGCCGCGACGCCTGCAGGAGTTGCGGGTGGAACTCGCCAAGGCTCGTGACCACCTCACTGCGGTCCTCGACGCCCCGCCCAGTGTGGCGGAACTGGCGGCGTACCTGGAGATCGGCGAGGAGGAGGTCATCGAGGGTATGGTCGCCGCCAACGGCTATAGCGCCGGCTCCCTCGATCTGCCCACTGACGAGGAGGGTGAGGGTGGCAGCCGCTCCTACGCCGACACGATAGGTGCCTGCGACCCGGCGATCGAGAAGGTCGAGGACTTGCGGGCGCTCGCGCCCATGCTGGACCAGTTGGGTGAGCGCGAACGTGTCCTCTTGCAGATGCGGTTCGGCCAGGAGTTGACCCAGTCCCAGATCGGCGTCGAACTCGGGCTCTCCCAGATGCACGTATCCCGGCTGCTCTCGCGGCTGCTCTCCAAGCTCCGTGCGGGGATGCTCACCGACTCCTGAGCCCGCGTCCTCCTGGGGGTGGCTGATCATCGCCGCCTGCGGCCGCCACGTGCCCGCCCGGAGGAGCGATCAGGACTCTGCTCCTCGTCCTCCTCTTCGTCGCCCTCCTCCTCTTCGTCGCCCTCCTCTTCTTCTTCGTCCTCTTCTTCTTCGTCCTCTTCTTCTTCGTCCTCGGGGTACTCGTCCTCCTCTTCCTCTTCGTCCTCCTCTTCGTCGCCCTCCTCTTCCTCTTCGCCCTCGGGGTACTCGTCCTCCTCTTCCTCTTCGTCCTCCGGGTACTCGCCCTCCTCTTCCTCCCCCTCTTCGCCCTCGGGGTACTCGTCCTCGTCTTCGTACTCGTCAGGCTCCTCCGAGCCTTCCTCTTCGGCGGCCTGCTCTTCTTCCTCGATGGCTTCCTCGTGCGTCCGGACCACTTCGCCGTCGCGGATCTCGCCGCGCCAGCCGTCCGCTTCCTCGTCGGTGAGGGTCACGTAACGCTGGAAGTGCTTGAAGTCCAGGCGCAGACGACGCCCTTGGGCGCGCCAGATGTTTCCGGTCTTCTCGAAGAGGCCAGAGGGGTAGTACTCGACCACGAGCACGATGCGGGTGAGGCTGGGTGCCAATTCGTGGAAGCTCACGCAACCGCGCGTGGTGCCCTTGGCGCCCTCCGAGGTCCAGACGATGCGTTCGTCCGGCACCTGCTCCTGCGTCGTGGCCTTCCACCCGCGGGTCGACGGACCCACCTTGACCTTCCAGTCGCTGTCCGCCTCCTTGCCCCGTGACGCACTGCGGACGCCCTTGGTGAAGCTGCTGAACTTCTCGTACTGAGTCCAGTGGTCGTAGGCGAAGCGCAACGGCACACCCACGTCCAGCACCTCAATGATGTTCATGACCTTGGGCGTACCGGACTTGCGGCCCTTGCCCCCTCCGCCGCCGAACACCCCCTTGACCTTGTCGACGACGTTGTCCTTGATGCTCTTCGCCTTCTCACCGATCAGAGCCTTGACCGGTGAGTCCCCTTGGAGCATTCGCAGGCCCGCCTTGGGGAGCACACCGCCCCCGTCAGCTACACCCTGGAGCCCGCTGGTGACGTCGCCGAGTTTGTCCGTGGCCTTGTCCGCCAGATTCTGTACCTGGGCCCCCAGGAAGCTCGTGAACGCGCCGCGCAACTGGTCGAGCCCCGAGCCCTGTTCGCCTTCGCGTGTCGTGCCGGCCATGGGCCTACCTCCGCCGTGTGGATGCCTTCTTCGCCGCCGTCTTCTTCGCCGCCGTCCTCTTGGCCGGAGCGGAGGCCTTCTTCGCAGCTGCCGTCTTCTTCGCGGGAGCGGAGGACTTCTTCGCCGCCGTCGTCTTCTTCGCGGGCGCCGTCTTCTTCCCTGTCGTCTTCCTGGCCGGCGCCTTGTGGGGAGCCGCCTTGGCGGGGCGGCGGGTTCCACCAGGACTGCGCGCACCCTCGTCCCGGCCCGCTTCCTTGCGAGCTGCCCGGCGACGCCTGGGCTCGGGCTTCTCCGGTTCCTCCTCTTCCGTCTCTGCCTCACCCTCGGATGTTCCCTCCTCTTCCTCCTCCTCGGGCTCCTCCTCTTCCTCTTCGTATTCGTCCTCGGGCTCCTCCTCTTCCGGCTCCTCTTCCTTGCGCTTGCCTATGCGCTCAGTGCGTGCCTGCAGGGAGTCGGCCAGCGCCGAGAGCTTGCGGTCGGCAACCGCGCCCATCGCCTGACGGCCGGCTTTCAGAGCCTCACCGCGTAGCTGCTCGCTGAGTTCTTCGAATTGCGGAAGTTCTCGCAGCCTCTTGACCCCTTCCGTCAGCAGCTGTTGGGGTTCGAGGCCGACCCGCCGTCCGGCCAGGTAGGTCGCGATGCCGAAGGCCAGCCGCCCCTTCTTGGTCCGGCCGAGGATGTAACCTCCGGCCACCGCGACGGCAAGAGCGACTTTGGGTACGTCGTTCATCGAGTTTCCCTTCGAGAGGGTTACCGAGCTGGTGTTCCGGGTGGCGCCCGCCGTCGCCGGGAACGGCGGCTCGCTCGTCAGGGCGAAGCGCCCACGTGGGGTGGCGGGCAGTGGCCGCGCTGCTCGCTCCGCTATCTCCAGTCTGGGTTGTGACGTCAGCAGGCGCATGTGGAGAGCGGAACGCCATGGAGAATTGCGGCCACCCGATCCGCGCCTCCGCGGTCCGTGAGTCGCCCTGCCACCTCATGCACCGACGTGGGCGGGCTCCTAGCATGGGGTGTATGTGCGCAGATGACGTCCAGCGGCCTCTGAGGCAGCCGGACTTCACGGCCCACGCCGTGCCCACCAGCGCAGTTCCTGGTCACAGGGCAGACGGGACGCGTCAGCGAGCGGTCGGTCTCGCCGAGGCAACCGGACACGGAGCCGCGGGGGCCGCCCACCAGGTTGGCGAGATGGCGGAGGCGGCCGCCGGGGCCATGGAACCGCTGAAACCGAGACTCCGTGGCTGGTTGCACGCCGGCATGTTTCCCGCCTCACTGATCGCGGGCATCGCACTGATCTGCCTTGCACGCACGACTTTGACGACGCTCGCCTGTGGAATCTACTCCGCCTCCGCGTGGCTGCTGTTCGGCACCAGCGCGCTCTACCACCGCGGCACCTGGCGTCCTCGCGGGGAGACGGTCCTGCGCCGGCTGGACCACGCCAACATCTTCGTGATCATCGCCGGCACGTACACACCCCTGACCATGGTCCTGCTTCCCCAGCACAGACGGGCCGTCCTGCTGGGACTCATGTGGGCCGGCGCACTCGCCGGAGTCGCCTTCCGGGTGCTGTGGGTGGGGGCACCCCGCTGGCTGTCCACCCCTTGCTACCTTGCGCTCGGCTGGTCAGGCGCCTTCCCCCTACCGGACTTCCTGCGCGTCGGCGGGCGCGTGGTCGTGGTCCTGATCGTCACCGGCGGAGTTCTCTACACCGCAGGCGCAGTGGTGTACGCGACGAAGCGACCCGATCCCTCTCCGCGCTGGTTCGGGTTCCACGAGGTGTTCCACACCTTCACCCTGGCTGCTTTCACGACCCACTACGCGGCGATCGCCCTGGCCGCCCTCTGACCGGCATGTGACCTGCGGATCCTGGCGTGCGCAGCGGGGTCCGTGGAGCGTAGCGTGGGAAGTGTCCGTCCGGCCGGCCGTGTGAACACCCCACGAGGCCCGGACCCCACCCGGGCGGGTCCAGGCGGTCCAGCAGCGTCGATCCTTTCCGGCATGCCGCGGCCAGCCCGGCAGCAAGGGGACGTACGCCTTCACGCGGGAGTGGATTCCGGCCTCTGATCGGCAGTGACAAGCCTTTACGGGAGGAGCTCATGGCCGTACAGCACCGTTTGGTGGGCGGGTCCCCAGAGGAGGTGTGGGCCGCCCTCGCCGACGGCTCGCGGTACGGCGAGTGGGTCGTCGGCCCCTCGCATTCCCAACAGAGCGACGACCGGTGGCCGCACGTCGGGTCCTCCATCATTTGATCCAGCTCCGGCACCGCAGCATGCTCGGCAGGCTGGCCGGCGCCGTGGAGAACGACGTCAGTGAGCAGGAGAAGGCGAGTTGACCCGCGGTTTGCGTGCGCGGGCCGGCGCTGACGGTGCTCCGAGGCGTCCCTGTTCGCAGCGAGGATACGGGTCTCCATGGTGGTGCCATGGACGGCAGCACCGCCGCCCCACGCCGGCAATCGTCTTCCTTGTCCCCGGCACCGGACCGCTGGTGGCTACGGTAGTCGTGTGACAGTCCATTCGATGACGGTGTGCGATCGATCCAACACTTTCTGATGTACCGGAGGCGGTCGTGGGGGCACGGAGACGTTTACACGAGGGCCTCGCGATCCCAGGCGAGACGCGGCCCGACGGCCTGCCCGTGGCACTGTCCGACCGACGGCGGCTGGCCGCGGTGGAGGCGACCGGGTTGCTGGACACCGGCCCCGAGGCGGCATTCGACGACCTGGCCCAGCTCGCGGCCTCGGTGACCGGCTGCGGGCGGGCATTCATCACCCTGGTCGACGAGCGTCGTTCGTTCTGGAAGTCCTGCGTCGGGGTGGACGCCGGGGAGGTGGCCGAGCGGCAGATCCCCCTCCGGGAGAGTTTCTGCCCCTTTGTGGTCGGCCGGCACGGGGAGCCGTTCGTGGTCGCGGACGCCGCCGCCGACCCCCGCACGAACGGCCATCCCGCGGTCACGCGTATGAAGATCGGAGCCTGGGCCGGGTACCCGATCCTCGCCCCGGGCGGAGAGGTGCTGGGCAGCATCAGCGTGGTGGATGAGAATCCGCACGCCTGGCAGCCCCAGGAACTGGCGGAACTGGCCACGATCGCCCGCGCGGCCAGCAACGAGATCAACCTGCGCACCTCGCTGGCCGTTGCCCAGGACGCCCTGGAGACCGCAAGCACGCTGGCCCGCAGCCTCCAGGACAGCCTGTTGCCCCCGGTACTGCAGAAGGTTCCCGGCCTGGAGACGGCCGCATCGTACTTGCCGGCGGCCGGTGGCAGCACCGTGGTGGGCGACTTCTACGACCTATTCCGGGCCAAGGGGCCTTGGTGGTGCACCGTGATGGGCGACGTGTGCGGGAAGGGCACCGAAGCCGCCAAGGTCACCGCCCTGGCCCGCTACACCCTGCGCGCCGAGGCCACCCAGCACAAGTCCCCCGCCTCGGTGCTCGATCACCTCAACTCCGCCCTCATGGAGCAGCGCAAGGGAGAGCGGTTCCTGACCGCCGTCTACGCCACTTTCCGCACCACACCCGCGGGAATCGCGGGGCGGCTGTGCACCGCGGGACACCCCCCGGCCCTGATCCGCCGGGCCAACGGCCGCATCCAGGAGGTCGGACGGTCGGGAAGCCTGCTGGGCATCCTCGCCGACGTCAGGCTGACCGACGTGCCGTTCCGGCTCGCCCCCGGCGACGCGCTGCTGCTCTACACCGACGGCGCCACCGAGGCCCGGGCCCGTCGCACCGCGTCTTCCGGCGCCCGGCCGCAGTTCGGCGAGGAAGCACTGGCCTCCGCCTTCGCCGCCTGCCGAGAAATGGATGCGCAGGGCATCGTCACCCACCTCGGCGACCTCATCGCCGAGCACACGGGTGACTGGGCCAGCGACGACACCGCGCTGCTCGCCCTGCGCGTCCCCCCGCGTCCCTGATGGGGCGTGGGACGGAGCGGGCGGCCTTGCCGGTGCCCACCGCGCCCGATGAGGGCGCCCTATTCGACGCGGCGTGCTTTGTGCCTGCCGACGTCGAAGCGCGCCCGGGTGGGCAGTTCGGTCAACCCGGTGCTCTCGCGCGCGTGCGCGACCGGGCCGTGACACAGCGCCTGCAGGACCGGGGCGGGTACCGCGTGATCCGTCAGCGTGACGGCCACGTCGAGCCGGGGGTGCGCCGGGCGTCCGCTCAAGTGGGCGCCCGCCCGCCCGACGCCGGGCAGAGCGCTTGCTTCGGCGGCCACGGCGTCGCTGAGGGCGCGGCCGCGCAGTTCGACACCGTCGGGCGGAGGCGTTCCGCCCAGGTGCACCGAGCCTGGACGTTGGCGTCGGAACTGGGCGATCAGCCACAGGAGGGCCAGGACGGTCGCCAGCGTGAGGCCGGCGATGACGGCGGGCCACCACCACCAGCCCTGGTCGCTCCAGCGGATCCGGTCCGCGTTGCTGAGCAGGACGTCATTGTGCGTGGTCAGCGGCCAGCCGGCGGGCGCAGCCACGTGAACCCGACGGTAGAGGTCGAGAGCTGCGGTGAGGATCAACAGCCCGCCACCCAGCAGCACCAGGCCGCTGATGGCCAGGAGGAGGCGGTTGAGTGTGGATCGGCCGTTCATGGCGCGCTCCCGGGCGGGGTCAACGGGTGTGGTGTCGTAGGCGGACCGCCAGCCGTGGGGCATGTGCCAGAGCGAGCTGGCGGCACTGGTCCTGCAAGGCCTGGGTGAGGTCGTCGCGGACGGTCGCCGGGTCGCGGAAGCGAACGTCCGCTCGGGCGATGACGCGGCGGCGTCCGACCCGGACCCGGGCTCGGGCTATGCCCGGGACCCGCATCGCGGCGTCGCGCAGCACCAGTTCGGCTCCCCGACGGTCCAGCCAGGCCCGCAGTCCGGTACAGCCCTCGGGGGCCCGCAGCGGCAACTGCCGGCGCAGGCCTGGGGTGAGCGCGAGGACGAGCAGCCACAGGCCGAGGAGGACGGCGACGCAGGCGCCGACCAGCAACCACAGGTCGTCGACCGGGCGGCTGGCCAACTCGTCGGCGAGACCGCTGCGCCACGCCCCGGCGCGCTGCCCGGCACGCACGGCGATCACGTCGTACAGCACCACCCCGAAGGCGCAGACTGCCACCAGAGCCACCACGGTGGCCGGGATGCGGCGTGCCGACCACAGGCGAGGTGACCTCGCCCCACGGCCGTCGCGCGCCGGCGACCTCGCTGCGGGAGCACGGATGCCGGGCCGGCCCGGGTCTGCGGCTCTTTCGGTCTTGGGCCGCGACGCATGGCGACCGGGAGGTGCGATACCGGAGGGGAGAGTCATGGGGGGGTTCCTTGGTCTGTGCGTGACGATGGCCGGTTCCGTCCGGCGCCGCCGAGGCGGCGGGGTCACTGAACACGGTCGGGTCCGCCGACGGTGGCCAGGCGCCGGATCGTCAGCGTGACGTCACGGACGTCCAGCCCGGTCAGTTGGGCCACCCGTTCGGCGACCTCGCGCTGCAGTTGCCGGCAGGTGACGGCGATGTCAGCGGGGTAGGGAAGGTCCACCGACAACGCCAGTTGTGCCGTCCCGCCGTACGTGGTCGCACGAGCCCCCGGTGCGGCCAGCTCCGTGCGCGGCTGCCTCGGGCCGACGAGTCGGCGCAGCGCCGTGCCGGCGACCCGGACGGCGATGCGGGCCACGACCCGGTCGGGTATCACCGTCGCGCCACGCGCGGCAGGCGGCACGCGGCCGTGGACGTCGTCCGCAGGCTCGCCGGGGGGACGGCCGGACGAACCGGCGGCACGGGTGGTGGTGTTCACCGTGGCCGCCTGCCGGACACGTCCCGCTGCCGCCGGGTGAACACGTCGGCGTCACCCTGCAGGACGAGACCGACGCCCAACCCCACGGCGCCCAGGACCGCTACCAGGAGGAAGGCCCAGAACCCGCCGAAGAAGCCGGCGAATCCCAGTGCCATTCCGGCTGCCAGACCCACTGTCGCTGTATTCATGATTCACTCACCTGTCCCGCGCCGGCGTGTGCCGCCGCCTCGGGCGCGCTTCGTGCCGCGTGGGTGGACCCACCGACGGCCCACTGACGGGGTCATCGGACGCGGCCCTCGCCCGGCTCGGTTTCGTCTTCCTCTTCGTCGTCGGGCAGCTTCACGTCGTCGACGACGAGGTTCACCTCGACGACCTCGAGGCCGGTCATGCGTTCCACGGCGGAGATGACGCTGACGCGGACCTCTGCTGCCACATCGGGGATGGCGTAGCCGTACTCGACGACGACGTCGAGGTCCAGCGCGGCCTGGCTCTCGCCCACCTCGACCTTCACCCCGCGGCTCACGCTTCCGGTCCCGCCGCCGGGGACGCGTTCGCGCATGGCGCCCATGGCCCGGGCCATGCCCGCGCCGAGGTTGTGGATCCCGGGGACCTCGCGAGCGGCGGTTCCCGCGATCTTGGCCACGACGCCGTCGGCGATGGTGGTCTGGCCCCGCGTTTCGGGGGAGGTGTTCGCGCCGGTCGGCCCCTTGAGCATCGTCCCGGTCCCGGCGGAGCCGTCCTGTCCGGTGAAGGGACGGTCGGTGGTGTCCGTCATGGCAGTCGCCTCGATCAGTTGCTGCGGGCACCGGTACGGCGCCCGTCACAGGTTTGGACACATCCAGGAGGCAATTCGTCATGCATATGCGCGAACCGGCATCACATGCCTGAAGGCGGGCACGCGTAACAGCGCAGGGAGGAGGTGCGGTCATGACGCACAGCGCCGGCACTTCCTCGCGCCGATCGGCCGCACTCGGCACGTCCCCGGGCCCCGTTCCCCCAGGCCTGGCCGACGGCCTGCCGTCCGCGCCGGACGACCTGCTGGCGACCCGGGCCGGCGAAGGCGACGAGGAGGCATTCGCGATCCTGGTGCGGCGTCACAGCCGCCCGCTGCTCGCCCTGGCCTTCCACACGCTGGGCAACCTGCAGGACGCCGAGGACGCCGTCCAGGACGCTTTCATCAGCGCCTGGCGGCGCCTGCCCGATTTCCGTCACGGCGCGGCGTTCAGGACCTGGATGTACCGCATCACCGTCAACCGCTGCCTGAACTCGCTGCGCCACCGGCCGGCCCCGGTACCGTTGAACTCGGTGGCCGAACCCGCCGCCCCCGGAATGCGGAGCTCGCCGGCGCGGGCAGCCGAACAGGACGCCCTCACCGACGCCCTGGCCGGTGCGCTCAGCGCGCTGGAACCGCAGCAGCGCATCTGCTGGATCCTGCGGGAACTGCACGGACTCCCCTACTCCCAGATCGCCCACGTCACGGGCACCACCGAGCAGACGGTCCGCGGGCGACTGTACCGGGCACGACGAACCCTGAAGGAGGCACTGGGCCCATGGCGCTAGACGACCATCCCCCCCGGCCTCCGGCGGACGGCTGCCCCCTCGACGAGGTCCGCCGTCACACCGGCGACGAAGTGCTCACCTGCGGGCGCACTCTCAGTCACGCCTGGGAGCAGGCCAGGGACACCGGTCCGCCCGTGGACCCCCACCTCGCCGAGTGCCCTTACTGCCGCGATGCCGTCGACGGCCTGGCCGCACTGGACATGGCGACGCAGGCGCTGCGGGAGCAGGAACCACCCAGCACACAGAGCCTCGTCTCCCGCGTCATGGACATCGTCCGCAGCGAGGTACTGCTGGGGCCGATGCTGCCGCTGGGCGACCCCACGCGCACTCTGCGGATCGCCGAACACACCGCGGCCGGCGTGCTGCGGAGCGCCGCGGACTCGGTACTCGGCGTCACGACCGCCAGTTGTCGCCTCACCCGAGCCGACGAGCCGACGGGCATACGCGTGAGCATCGCCCTGGCCGCCGCTCTGAACCGCCCTCTGCCCGAGACCGCGGCACTGGTGCGACACGCGGTACGGGACGCCGCGCACAACGCGCTGGGCCTGTTGGCGGCCGCGATAGACGTCACGGTGATCGACGTACGCTACGCCGGATGGTCGCCGAGCATCTCGGAGCCCGCGCACGGCGGGCCGGAAACCGGCCCATGACGGGTTGCGACCCTGCCGACATCCGCCGGAGCGCCGCTGAGGCCGCCCTCGGAGTCGACGGGGTGCTCGGCTTGCAGCCCACTCTCGCCAGCCGTCTCGCCCGAGCCGCTTCACGCCCGGTTCCGGGATCAGCACACGACACGTTCGCCTCGCCGCTGTCAGGCATCCGCGTGGCGCGCGACCCGGACGGCTCGGGCTGGCAGGTGGAGATACGCTGCGTCCTCGCCGAGGGTCACCGGGCCGTGGACGTCGCCCGCACGGTCCACGACCGGACCCGGGCGTCACTCATGCCGCTCGTCACGGCCCACGGGAGCGGGGAGGCCCTCACCGTGACCGTCACCATCACCCGGATCGCACGGAGACGTGCGTGATCCGGCCCCGAATGGGCCCGCGTCCACCGTCGTTGCTGCGAAACGGCGTCGAGAGACTAGGGATTCGTCTCCCGCTTCCCGCGCGGAGGCCCGCCAGACGGCTCCTGCGGGTCCACCCCGGTGGTTTCCGAGGCGTCCTCCGTCCCGCCGGGACGGCCCGAGGGGCCCCGTCGCCCCGTGTCCTGGATGCCCCTCTTGCCGGACTTCCCTGACCGCTCCTCGCCGCTGCGGGAGATGCCTTCCACGGGCGTACCTTCCAGCGAGTCCTCAATGTCCTGCCGGCTCGGCTCGCGGTTCTTCCCGCCCGGCGCATAGGTGTCCGGGTGGAAGGAGCGATGCGCGCTCGGGTTCTCCTCCTGACGGGTCGCGTCCACATCCTGCGACCATCCGTGCTGGTCATCGCCCTTGAACCGGCTCGGACCCTCGCCCTGCCGGCCCTTACTGTGCTTCTTCACCATGACAGCCTTCCTTCATCAACCCCCAGAGGAATGATTTGCCCTATCTGCAACCATGCCCAATATTCGACACTCAAACGGGCATGCGCGGGGCCACAGGGCGACGTCGCCGTAGCGACCGGCGAAACCTGAGAGCCACCGCCAGTGGGACTGCCGGGGAATACGGAAGGGGCCGGCCCCCCGAAGAGTGCCGGCCCCGACCCTGATGCTTTCCGACGTCAGCCGATCGGAACGATGTTCTCGGCCTGCGGGCCCTTCTGGCCCTGCGTGACGTCGAAGCTCACCTTCTGGCCCTCCTGGAGCTCGCGGAAGCCCTGGGTGGCGATGTTCGAGTAGTGGGCGAAGACGTCAGCGCCGCCGCCGTCCTGCTCGATGAAGCCGAAGCCCTTTTCCGCGTTGAACCACTTAACGGTGCCAGTTGCCATGATGAAGCATCTCCTTCTGGAGCAGTTGCCTGAAGTCCACACTGCGCGGACTCCTGTCGCCGCAATGACCCTCCGGAAGGACCGGAAAAACAAAAATGCACCTGTGGGTCAGGTGCACATAACGTTCATGGGTACCAAAACTGCAACACATCAAAGCTAACACACATGCTCCGCCGGCGGTGGATCACGCAGACCGAATTATTCGTGTCCTTCTCCTGTCGCTCCGGCAGCCTTACTGTGCGACGCTGACCCCCCGAGGCACATCCGACCATCGTGTGGAGACCCAGTGCGCTGCATCATCGCCGGTTACCCCTTCGACCTCACCCCCAGCGAGGTGCAGCAGGCCATGAGCGGCGTCTCCCCCGAACCCCTGGCCGGCGAGTCCGTACGTATCGGGCAGCAGTACTACCCGGTCAAGCAGGTGGGCGCCGTAATCACCCGCCAGGACCGACGCGACTTCACCGCGGCGGAGGTCACACGTGCCATGACGCGCCTCGGATTCACCTGCCACACCGTCACCGCCGCCACCGACGTCTGATCGTCGGCGGCCCTCACCTCGGCGGGCACCCGGCGCGGGGGCCGTCGGAAGCGACGACGGAGTCCATGAGACGGCGCGCCTCATCAGGCGTCGCGCCCGGAGGCACGACCAGGAGGTCGCAGCGGCCGACCCCGTAGGACACCAGACAGATGGTGTTCGGCCGCGGGGTCGCGGCGACCCGGTTGATGTGCATGCTCCGGCCGCCGAACCGCAACTCCTGCGGCCCCATGCGCCACATCGGACCGCTCACCGTGATGCGGCTGATGCCCGGCCAGCGTTCGTCCAGGGCCGCCAGCAGACCGGGCAGGCCCTTGCCGAGATCGTGGGTCCGCGGCCACCACACGCCGTCCAGCCAGTGCGGCCCCAGGTCGCGCCGGACCAGCCTGACCCGGACGGGCCCTTCCTCGGCCCCGGGGCGGGCGGCCTGCATGCTGCCGATGGGCATCCCAGCCACCCGTCCGTGAAGCGGCGGCGAGCCGATCGTCGTCGCGGCCATGACGCCGCCTTCCGGCCCGGCTGGCGCGCCGGGCGTCCTGTTCCGACGACGACGCCAACGCTGATGCCAACGCACGAAATGCCTTCGGTGCCCCCACCGTACTCCTGATTACCGACGATCAAGGCCGTTATGGCTCTGACCAGCGAGAACGGAGGCTCCACCTGGCTGGAGGCCGGTGGGCCGCCCCGGCGGCTCCTCAAGCGGCCCGGGGACCGCGGCCCGCACCGCCTTGAGGTGCAGCTGTTCAGCTATTCATTGCCGGCGGCAGGATCCCCGTCACCGAGCCCCACCCACCAGCTTCCGCTGTCCTTCACCAGGAGCAGTTCCTGCCGCTGCCCCGTCTTGTCATAGGTCAGGACGATGTCGTTGAAGTACGGGACCGTTCCTTCGACGACCACGGCCTCGACATGGCCCTCGGCTCCGTCGGAGTACTCACGCACGAACGTCGCGGCGTCCTCCTGGGGGTGCTCGTACGCCGGACCGGACAGCTTCGCCAGCCCCTCGACGTCTCCCGTCTTGAGCCGCTGTACGTACACCTTGATGAGGGTTTCCACCTCGTCGGAAGTCTCCGCCACATCCGGGTAGTCCGATTCCTCGGCCCGGACCGTCACATCGACTCCCGGCGAATCGGCGAGCGCGTAGGGCGTCCGGAAGAACGCCGCCCAGAGACCGAACGCAATGCCGGCGACGGCCACCAGGGACACCGCCCCGGCCACCGGAACGGTGCGGCGCAGTCCGAGCTTGTGTCTGATGCTCAGGTCGGCCGCACCGGCATGCGGAAGTTCCACGCCTCTTGGACGCACGGTTCCCCCCATTGCGATGTTTCTCCGTGTCTTATGGAGACGGTCGTGGTGATCTTCACATGAAATTGGTCTGTCCGCGACAAGAATCGCGCAGTCCACCAGCGCGCCCGGCGCACCGTCAGGACGCAATGGGCCAGGGACGTTTACGTCCATTCATCTTCTCTTCCAAGCCGCGTGACCTGCGGCGAGAGTAGTTCCTGCCACCGGGCGTCGCACCCGAGACATCCTTCACAGCTGCACCTGCAGGGCAGCTGTTTGGGCCGGGGATGTGCCTTCGCCCGCTCGAACTACCCACCGCAGGAGAAATCATGAAGCTGGGCCATGCCGTCCGTCGTACCACCGCCGCCGTGGTCGCCGTCAGCGCGATGTCCCTCGGCTTGGTCGCGACCACCGCCGGAGCCGCGCACGCCGTCGCGTCGTGCACGGGTGACGTGTCGATGTACGGCACGCTGTCCGACGGCCGGCTGACGTACACGCAGATCGAGCCGAACACCGGCGACCGCGTCAAGACGCTCATCGGCCCGAACCTCGGCTTCACCCCCAAGGCGATGGCGTCCCTCAACTTCAACACGGTGCTGGTCACTTCGACCGCCGGCGACCTGTACCGGGTCGACGTGCAGACGAACAACACGTCCCTCACGCTCGCGGGCGTCGTCAAGATCTGGGACGGCGGCTGGACCTTCGACAAGTTGGTCTACGACGGCGCGGGTCACCTCTACGGGACGGTCGACGGCCAGCTCCACCAGTACTTGGTGTCGCAGGCCAAGCCCGCAGGGTCCGCCCACATAGGCCAGCACGTCGTGATCGACACCGGCTTCGTCCTCAAGACGCTCGCCGCCGCGGGCGACGACCGCATCATCGCCTCGACCGCGGACGGCCGACTGCTCAGCTACAAGATCAACGGCGTGAACGACTGGGACAGCTCGGTCCTGAAGCCGAGCGGCTGGTCGGCGGTGGACTCGCTCTCCTCGCCGGGCGGCGGCCTCTACTACGGCCGTACCAACGGCGGCATGTACTGGTACCACGACTCGGACCCGACCGACGGTGACGGCAGCGACATCGCGTACCACTCCGACGACCCGGTGGACGCGTCCGGCTGGACCCAGAGCCTGCTGTCGGCCTACGCGAACAACTGCGCCTACGTGGCGCCGGCCCCGCCCAAGTCCGTGCAGGGCGGCACCATCTACCGCAACGAGGTCATCGCCCGGGCCAAGGACTGGTACAACCGCAACATCCAGTACAGCCAGAGCGCCTACGCCACCGACGTCGACGGCGACCACTCCTACCGCACCGACTGCTCCGGCTTCGTCTCCATGACCTGGCACCTCACCACCTCGCTCACGACCGAGACCCTCCCCAGCGTGAGCACGCAGATCAACAAGGCCGACCTCAGGCCCGGTGACGCGCTGAACGACTACTCCGACCACGCCGTCCTCTTCGCGGGCTGGAAGAACCAGGACGCGGGCACCTTCTACTACTACGCCGAGGGCAGCACGGCCACGGACATGAACTACTCGACCGCGAACGTCTACAGCGGCGACATCGGCGGCCACCCGGCCTCGTCGTACGTCGCCCTGCGCTACAAGAAGATCGCCTGACGCCCCACCCGACGCCTCGAAGGCCCCGCCGGTCCCCGCGGGGCCTTCGAGGCGTCCTCGACCCGGAGCTCCGAGCGCTTCAAGCGCCTGCGTGCGAAGGGGCGGCAGGCCTACACTCGGAAGATGACCTTGGAATGGGAACAGGTAATCGTTCACTCGGTGAATCCGGTGGCCTTGGGGCAGTGGTGGGCCGAGGCTCTCGGCTGGGTCGTGGTCCACTCCTCCGACGACGAGTTCGAGATCCGGCCGGAGCCGGATCGCATGCCAGGGTTGGACTTCGTCCGGATCAACGAGCTCAAGCAGGGCAAGAGCCGCCTGCATCTCGACTTCAGGCCCGATGACCAGGACGCCGAGGTGGCCCGTCTCGAGGCCCATGGCGCCAAGCGCGTCGACATCGGCCAGGGTGACCAGTCGTGGGTCGTCATGGCGGACCCAGAAGGCAACGAGTTCTGCATCCTCGGCAACCGACGTCAGTGAGAACCCCCGCGCCTGAGACCGATCCACTCGGGCGGACCGCGGCGGCCGACGCCCACCAGCGATAAAGGGCGGCGCCCCTTCGCTTCGAAGGGGCGCCGCCCTTTGCATGTCCGGCGGCGTCAGTACGAGGTGTTCGCCCGCAGGAAGGTCAGGCGGTGTCGGGTGGTCGCGGGGCGGCCTACTGCCAGCCTGCGTCCGCCGGGGTGACCTGCCAGCCGGCGTCGGCGACGAGGACGGAAGAGGACGGAACCGCGTCGGCCGTGGACGGACGCGTGACCACCGGGGCGGCGAGAGCCGCAGCGACGACGAGAGAGCAGACCGCGGCGACCTTGGCGATTCGGTTGCGAAGCATGCCTGTTTCCGTTCCTTCCGGAGGAGAGATGCGATGTCCGGCCCGTCCTCGCGTCCCGCGGTGACGCTCGGCCCGGCCGGTGACCAATAGGTTCGTCGCAGCTCAAGCCTGTGGAAAGGCTTCAGGGATGGACGGAAAGGGCCTTGGACTGATGCGTCCACACGGGCCGGTTCAGTCCACCGTCTCGGGCAGGAAGGCCAGCGGCATCAGCGGCACCCCGGCGCCGGTCAGCAGCGCCGTGGCCAACTGCGGTACGTCGCACAGCAGTCGGCGGCAGACCCGAAGGGCCCGCTCCTCCGCCTCATCGAGCCCGCCGGCCAGCAGATACAAGCCGAGTGTGAGTTCGGAGGGAGAGGTCGGGTGCACGGCGACGTGCTCGACGCGGTCACGGGGGACGATCGCCGATCGCACCAACGCCTTGACGTTCTGCGGCAGCTCCTCGTCGGAGGGGAGTGCCAGATGTGCATGGACCAGGTACATGCGCTCCAGAGTCTCAACCGAAATCGTGGTCAAGTCCTTTTGCACATTGGACCGTTGGGGCCCTGGCCGGTTCCGTCCTGCCTCCGTGACGATCCCCCGCCGCTCTGCGAAGATCGCCGTCGAACAGGGGATGCCGTACGCAGGAAAACCAGGGGGAACCAGATGCTGACCGCTCTCGGACTCGATTCCGTCGCGGAGACGGTGTACCGCGCCATGCTCAGAGACCCGAACGCCGGTGTCGCGGCCCTCGCCCACGCCGTGGGGCTCTCCGCGGAAGAGGTGGGCGAAGCCCTCGACGCACTGAGCGAGCTGGCCTTGGTACGCCCGGCCGCCGGGGACGCGGGCCGCCTCCGGGCCGTCTCACCGGACGTCGGCATGGAGGTCCTGATGGGCCGCCAGCAGGCCCAACTGGCCGCCCAGCAGCAGCGCCTCGAAGCCTCGCGGGCCGCCGCGGCCCAGCTCATCTCCGAGTACGCCGAGCTCCGTCCCGCCACCAGCCATCCCGGGGTGGAGCATCTGGTGGGCCTCGACCGGATACGCGACCGGCTGACCGTGCTCACCCGCGAGGTACGCGAGGAATTCCTGACCTTCGCCCCTGGCGGTCCGCAGACCGCGGAGAACATGGCCGCTTCACGGCCGCTCAACGAGGACCTGCTCGACCGCGGGGTGCGCATGCGCACCATCTACCTCGACAGCGTCCGCACCCACCGGCCCACCGTCGAGCACGCCACGTGGCTGGCCGGGCTGGGCGGCCTGATCCGCACGACCCCGTCCCTGCCGACCCGGATGATCATCATGGACCGGCTGACCGCCATGATCCCGGTCAGCAGCGACGACACCGCCGCGGGCGCCGTCCTGCTGACCGGCCAGGGCACGCTCACCGCGCTGTGCGCGCTCTTCGAGACCACCTGGGATGCCGCCCAGCCGCTCGGCGAGATCGTGCCGACCGACCCGCACGGGCTCACCGGCCAGCAGGCGACCACCCTCCGGCTCCTGGCCGAGGGCCACACCGACGAGGCGATCGCCAAGCGGCTCGGGGTGTCGCACCGCACGGCCCGGCGGATCGCCTCCGAGCTGATGGACCGCCTCGACGCACGCAGCCGTTTCGAGGCCGGCGTGCGCGCCGTACAGCGGGGCTGGCTGCCGGCCCGGTTCTGAGGTCCGGGCCGCAGGCACCGGCCTGGTGGGCCTTTGCGGCGCGTCGGCCGCAAGACCACGTCGGACGGCGCGGGGTGTGGCTACGCTTGTCGAGTTGTCCGCGGCCACCACCGCGGGCACGGCCCGAGGGCCCCGATGGCGACACGGGGCCCTTCTCCATGTCCGGGCGGCCCCGGCCAGGGGGCATCGTGAATCACAGGCCGGAGCCGCTGCCGAGGGGGCGATCGCGGCCGGCGGAACCGCGCCGGGAGCCCGCCCGGCCTTGTGCACCATCACCACACGCAACCGGGCGGGCGGCTCCGTAGGGTCGCCTAGCCTCCCACGCGCTACCGAAACCTCGGGAGACGAAGCCCTTACGACGCATCGGCTCGATCAGCGCGGACGACGTCGCTCGCCTCAGGGTGCGCACAAGGCCTGGGTTACGTTCCACCCCCGGCGGGCCTGACCCCGGGTGGCGCCGACGCCGGCGGCGGTGTCGGTGTCAGTGTCGGTGTCGGTGCCCGCACGTACGTCCGCTCGACCAGTCCCCCGCTGCGGCGCGGTCATCGGTCAGGTGGATCGACGCGGCGTACAGCCGGTCGAGAAACGGCACGGCGTCGCGATCGAACCCGGCGACGACGTCGGACGGGTGCGCCGCGTCGGTGCCGTCAAGGGCGCGGGGACAGCGGGCAGCCGCGGGAGGCCTGGTGCCGGAGGGGACCTGGCGGGGATGTGTCGCACAGCCGCTGATCACCTTTCTGAAGACCCGCCCCGGCTCAGGTGGCCGGGGTCCGGAACATCCAGGGCACCATCCGCGCCGAAGGCCGGGACCCCCCGGACCACACGGGGACGCGCCTCGGCGGCGGGGTGACGGAACGGTCTTCGTTCTCGTCTTTCGGTGGCAGCCGCGTTCAGCCGAAAGTCGTAGCGGCGCCCCAAGGGGTCCGACTTCCGCCCGAAGCGGACGGCCACCGTCGCTTCATAACCTTCCTGGCATGAGCTCCGGCTCGTGCACCGCATCCGCGGGCGGCCCCGCCCGGGCTGCAGGGCCGGGCCGAGCGCCCGGACCGGCGGGAGCTCACACCTCACCCACCTGCGGTGATGCCCTGAGCCTTCCCGGTCGCAGGGCACCGGCCTGACTGTGACACCTCCGAAGGGCACCCCATGCACCGCGTTCCACCGATCGGTTCCGCCGTCCGTACCGCCGACCCACTCCGTACGCTGCCCGGTCACCGGGCCGGGCCGGAGCTGCGGGTGGACCTGACGGCGGTCGCCGCGAACACCCGGGTCTTCGCGGCGCGCGCCGCCCGCGTGATGGCCGTGGTCAAGGCCGGCGGCTTTGGACACGGCGCGGCGGAGGCCGCTTCCGCCGCCCTGGGCGCGGGGGCGACCTCGCTCGGCGTGACGTCCGTCGAGGAGGCGCTGCACCTCAGGCGCGCGGGATTGCGGGTGCCGATCCTGAGCTGGCTCAATCCGGTCGACGCCGCTTTCGAGGAGGCACTGCGGGCGGGTGTCTCACTGGCCGTTCCCGGGCACGAGCACCTGGCCGCCGTGGCCCGTGCCGCGTCCCGGACGGGCCGGACCGCCGAGGTCCACCTCCAGTTGGACACCGGGATGGCCCGCGAGGGTGCCGACCCCGGGGAATGGGCCGACCTGTGCCGTCGGGCCCGGAACGCGGAGCGTGCGGGCCTGGTCCGGGTGGTCGGCCTCATGAGTCACCTGGGCTGCGCGGACACCCCGGGCGACCCGTGCACCGACCAGGCCCTCGAGCTGTTCCGGGCGGCGACGGTCACCGCGGCCGAGGCCGGCCTGCGGCCGGCCCTCAGGCACGTGGCCGCCACCTCGGCGACCCTCACCGACCCGCGGACCCGGTTCGACCTGAGCCGTGTCGGCGCCGGGCTCTTCGGCATCGATCCGACGCGGACGACCCCGCTGCGGCCCGCGCTCACGCTGACCGCCCCCGTGGTCTCCGTCCGCACGGTCACCGCCGGGACCCGGGCCGGCTACGGGCACACATGGAGCGCCCGCCGCGGCACCCACCTGGCACTGGTGGCCGTCGGATACGCCGACGGGCTTCCCCGCGCCGCGTCCGGCCGGGCCGAAGTGCTCCTCGCCGGGCGCCGCCGCCCCGTCGTGGGCCGGATCTCCATGGACCAGATCATCGTCGACACCGGCGAGCGCCCGGTCGCCCCCGGCGACGTCGCCACCGTCTTCGGCGCCGGTGACCATGGCGAACCCACCCTCCGGGAGTGGGCCCGCTGGTCCGGCACCATCGAGCACGAGATCGTGACCGGCCTGGGCGCGCGACTGCGCCGCACGGTGCAGCAGCCGGCGGTGGCCGCATGATCCCCATGTCCGAGGCCCGGCGCGTCCGGGTCGCCGTGATCGGCGGCGGGCGGAGCGACGAGCACGAGGTGTCCCTGGCCTCCGCCGCATCCGTCGGCGCGGCACTCGATCCCACCGCCTACGACGTGCTGTCGCTCACCATCGGGCGGGACGGGGTGTGGCGGGACGCCGCCGGGCACCCGCTGGCGGGCACGCCCGCGGCGAGCCTGTCCGCGGCCCTGACCCTGCTCGCCGGCTGCGACGTGGTGTTCCCCGCGATGCACGGCCCGCAGGGCGAGGACGGCACGCTCGCCGCCCTGCTCGACCTCGCGGATCTGCCGTACGTCGGCGCCGGTGTGCGCGGCGGCGCCCTGGCCATGGACAAGTGGGCGACCAAGCTGGTGGCCGAAGCCGTCGGCATCGCCGTCGCCCCGGGCTTCCTGGTCACCGCCGCCAACGCCGACCAGGTGCGCTTCCACGGCCCGGTCGTCGTCAAGCCCGTCGCCGCGGGGTCCAGTCACGGAGTGGCCCTCGTCACCGAGGCGGCAGAGCTCGCCCCGGCCGTCGCCGCGGCGCTCCGGATCGACGACCGGGTCCTGGTCGAGGACCTCGTGAGCGGACGCGAGGTCGACCTCGCCGTGCTGCAGCGCGCGGACGGGCGCCTGACGGTCGGGCCGCCGCTGGAGATCCTGCTGGACGACGGCCGCCTCTTCGACACGGAGCAGAAGTACGACGGCGGAGCCCGGTTCCGCATACCCGCCGCCCTGTCCGCTGCCGAGCTGGACCGGCTCACCGAGGCGTCCCTCGACCTGTTCACCGCGCTGGGGTGCCGCGGAGTGGCCCGCTGCGACTTCTTCCTCACCCCCGACGGTCCCGTGCTGAACGAGGTCAACACGATGCCCGGCATGACCGCCCAGTCCCAGGTCCCCAAGATGTTCACGCACCAGGGCCTGGGCTACCCCGCACTCCTCGACGAACTGGTCCGGGGGGCGCTCGCCGCACCGGACCCGTCCTCCCCGGCGCAGGTGCGGCCGTGACCGGGCAGCACCGCCTCACCACCGACCAGGGTCCCGGCGCCGCCGCGATCCACCACGAGAGCAACGGAGGGCACCACCGCATGCACCACCTGCTGCGCACCGCCAGGGTCTACGCCCAGACCGTCTTCGACGTCGTCGTCCTGGGCACGGGAACGGACGACATCCACACGAAGCCGGAGCGCACAGCGCCTCCGCCCCCGGCGCCGGACGCGGCCACACCGATGGTGCGCGCGGATGGATCCGGGGCTTCCGGGGCGTATCGGTGACACTGGAGGCGACACCCGGAGCGGTTTCCGCTCGGCAGGCGAGCGGAAGTGGAGACGACGAGAACGTGGGCACCACAGCGGACGGCGTCTTCGAACGGGCGGTGCGGGGCATCGGGTGGCTGGCGGCCACCGGGGCCCTGCTGGTCCTCGGCATCCTGGACGTGAGCCTGAACCAGGCCCATCCGTTCACCGTCCTCCTGGCGATCGTGGTCGCCCTGGTGACGCCACGGCTGACCGCCGTCCCCCTGGGCAACGGCGCGCTGTGGCTGGGAGCCCTCGTGCTGCTGGCGACGCTCGCCACTCCGCCGGCCGACTACAGCACCGTGCCGTTCGGGTTCACCGCCGCCGCCGTGACCGTCCTGGTCATCGGGGTGACCGCATGGCGGGCCGAGCCCATGCGCGCCTCCTTCGCGGTCATGCTCCTGCTGGCGGGGCTGGTGCTCGAACCCCTGAAGTCCCACCAGCGCATCGCCCTGGCCCTGGCCCTGGCCCTGGCGCTCGGCGGCGTGATCGCCGCCGCCACGGGCCTGTCCGTACGGATGCTCCAGACCAACCGCCAGCGCCAGGTGACCGCCGCCCAGCTGGCCCAGCGGACGGGCATCGCGTCGGACCTCCACGACTACGTCGCCCATCACGTGACCGGCATGGTCGTGCTCGCCCAGGCCGCCCAGACCGTGGCGGCGAGCAAGCCGCAGGCCGTGCTTCCCGCCCTGGAACGCATCGAGGCGGCCGGCGACGAGGCCATGACCGCCATCCGCCGCATGGTCACCCTGCTGCGCGAGCCCGACGCCCAGGCCCGCCTGTCACCACCGGGCACGATCGCCGACATCGCCTCCCTCGCGGGACACTTCACCTCCGAGACCGGTCCTGACGTGAGGCTGCGCATCGAGGGCGACTTCGACGACATCGCCATCGACGTCCAGTCGGCGGTCCACCGGGTGGTCATGGAGGCCCTCACCAACGTGCGCAAGCACGCGGACGCGGTCCGCACCCTCGACATCCACGTGCGCCGCCAGGACCGGCCCGACGCGGTGACCGTCGAGGTCACCAACGACGGCCGCAGCCGTGGCGGCCACCACCCCGACGGCGGCTACGGCCTGGCCGGCCTGCACGAGCGCGCCGCGGCACTCGGCGGTTCCCTGAACGCCGGCCCCCGGCTCCCGGAGGGCTGGAGCGTGCAGGCCCGGATCCCCGCCGGGGGCGCACGATGACCATCCGTGTCCTGCTGGCGGACGACCAGGCCATGGTCCGCACCGGGTTCTCCCTCATCCTCGGCGCGGAGGACGACATCGAGGTCGTGGGAGAGGCGAAGGACGGCGTCCAGGCCCTGGAGATGTCCCGCACGCTCAACCCCGACGTCGTCCTGATGGACATCCGCATGCCGCGCATGGACGGCCTCCAGGCGCTCCGGGAACTCAACCGCCCCGGAGCCGGCGACGCCCCCAGGATCGTGGTCGTCACCACCTTCGACGACGACGAGTACGTCTACCAGGCACTGGACAACGGAGCCTCCGGATTCCTCCTCAAGGACTCCGGCCCGGCGCTCCTGACCGAGGCGGTGCGCGCGGCGTACTCCGGGGAAGCCCTGGTCAGCCCCGCGATCACGATCCGGCTGCTGCGCGGCATCAAGCCACCCCGACCCGCCGCGCCGGAAGCCTCCGACCTGTCCTCCCGCGAGACGGACGTCGTCCGGCTGGTGGCCGAGGGCAAGACCAACGCGGAGATCGCGGCCGAACTCTTCGTGTCGCTGGGAACGGTCAAGACCCACCTGGGCAACGTCCAGACGAAGCTCTCCGCCCGCAACCGCGTCGAGATCGCCCTGTGGGCCTGGCGCACGGGCCTCGCCGGCGGGTAGGGCCGGACCGGCGGCTCGTCACCCGCTGTGCTGCGCCGAGGACGGCCATTCCCCGCCGGCGAATTGCCGCCCCCAGTAGTAGGGGTTGCCCTCCGACAGGGTCCGCGCCTCCCGGGCGGTCGGATCGTCCTCCTTGGGTACCGCAACCTCCACGCCGGTCCCCAGAGGGCGAGTCGCTCCTGGCAGATGCCGCACGGAGGAAGGATCAGGACCCGGTCCTGCTCCGGGTCCCTGCAGACGCAGACGGACGCGACGACCACCCGGTCCTGCGTGAAGGCCTGTAGGAAGGCACCGGTCTCCTGGCAGGAGGGCCACTGAACCGTGCAGGTCGTCCAGTCCGACGCTGGTCAGGATCCCGCCATCGGCCAGCCGCACGGCGGCCGCGCCACCCGGTTCGCCCGGCGGCCAGCGCCGGTTCATGAGGTCGACGGCAGCGTCCACCAGTGCTTGACCGAGGCGCACGGGCCGGAGTCCGGCACATCCGGCAACCGCATCAGCACAACGGTGCCGGCCCGCACCGCACCCCGGCCCACACCGGCGTCAGACCGCCGACAAGGCCTGTGTCGGGGGCAGGCGCGAGGCGCGCAGGGCGGGGTAGACGCCGGCGGCGGCGCCCACGGCGATCGCGCCGGCCATGCCGGTGGCGAGGGCGAGGGGCGGCAGGACGGGCGGCCAGGACTGGGAGATCGCGTATGCGGCCGTGCCGGCCGCTCCGAGCAGGGTGCCGCTGAGCCCGCCGAGCACGGACAGCATGACGGACTCCGTCAGGAACTGCCCCCGGATCTGGCGGCGGTTCGCCCCGAGGGCGCGGCGCAGACCGATCTCGCGGCGTCGTTCCAGGACGGAGACGAACATGGTGTTGGCCACGCCGATGCCGCCGACCAGGAGGGCGACACCCGCGAGACCCAGGAAGAGGGCGGAGAAGGCGTGCTCGGTGGCGCGTTTGGCGGCCAGGGCGTCCGAGGGCCGGCTGACCTGGACCAGTCCGGGCAGCTCGGGGTTGACGGAGTCGGGCAGGACCGCGCGTACCGCCTCGATCCGTGACTCGCGTGCCTTCACGTAGACCACCGTGGGATGCCCGTCGAAGGCCAGGACGTCGCGCGCGGCGTCCCAGCCGACCAGGACGGAACTCTCCAGGTCGGGGGTGAGCGGCATCGGCTCGAGGATGCCGATCACCGTGAACCGGTGCTCGCCGATCGTCACCAGTGGCTCCCGTCCCGGGAGGACCCGGTCGATCCCGAGCCGCGACGCGGCGCGCGTGCCGAGGACGGCTGTCGGGAAGCGCTCGGTGGCCCGGCCGAGGAAGTGGCCCGCGCGTACGGTGCCGCCGACGGTGGACAGCAGGTTGGTCCTGGCGGCGAGAACGGTGATCCCGATGGAGTCGTTGGGGTCGGACAGGTCGGAACGCCGCACGGTCGCGTGGGTGTTGGCGACGGCGGTGGCGCTGGTCACCGGGCCGATACGGGCCGCCATCGCGTCCGCCGCCTCCGGCAGCCGGGCCTTCTGCTCGGCGTCGGGCTGGGGCTGGGCGCGCAGCATGTTGGTGCCGAGCGCGGACAGTTCCTCCATGAGCGCCCGCTGGCTGGACGCGGGGATGCCGGTGACGACGACGAGCGTGGCGATGCCGATCGCGATGCCCAGGGCGGACAGCGCGGCGCGGGTCCTGCGGGTGCGCAGGCCCAGCAGTCCCAGCCGCAGGACGTCGAGGGGGGACAGCCGGATCGGTCGGTTCATGCCGGGCTCCCGGCGGTCGTGCGGGTGGCGGTGTCCGAGGCGACGCGGCCGTCGCGCATCTCGATGCGGCGCGGCATGCGAGCGGCGATGTCCCGGTCGTGGGTGATGACGGCGATGGTGGTGCCTTCCTGGTTCAGTCGCGTGAGCAGGTCGAGGACGGCCTGGCCGTTGGCGCTGTCCAGGGCTCCGGTCGGTTCGTCCGCGAGGACGAGGGCGGGTTCGTTGACCAGTGCGCGGGCGATGGCGACCCGTTGGCGTTCGCCGCCTGACAGTTGCTGGGGCAGGTGGCGGGTGCGGTGCGCCAGGCCGACCCGGGCAAGCGCCTCCTCGGCGCGGGGGCGACGCAGCCGGGACGGCACGCCGGCGTAGAGCAGGCCGGTGGCGACGTTCTCGGTCGCGTCGAGGCCGTCGGTGAGGTGGAAGTGCTGGAAGACGAAGCCCAGCAGCCCTGCGCGCAGCGCGGACAGCCGCCGGTCGGACAGGCCGGCGGCGGCGTGGCCGGCGATCTCGACCGTGCCGCTCGTCGGCTGGTCGAGGGTGCCCATGATGTGCAGCAGCGTGGACTTCCCGGAGCCGGAGGGGCCCACGATGGCCAGGAGTTCCCCCTCCTCGACGGTGAGGGTGACCCCGTCCAGGGCCGTGACGTCGCCCGGGTAGGTCTTGGTCACCTCGCGCACGACGAGGGCGAGGGCGGGTCGCCCGGAGTTCATGAGGAGGTCACCACCGTCATGCCCTCGCCGACCCCCGTGCCGCGCACCTCGACCAGGCCGTCGGCGAACACGCCTGTCTCCACGGCGACCAGGGAGGAGTCGGGCCGCTGCAGGGCGTAGCCGCCTTCGCTGAGCGCGAGGAGCGCGGTGACGGGGACGGCCAGGACGCCCTTGCGGTCGGTCGCGGTGAAGCGGACCTGGACGGAGGCGGAGTCCAGGTCCTTCACGTCCGTTGCCCGCTGTGGCGTGATGGTGACGGCGACCGTGGGCGGGCCGGTCTGGGCCGTCTGCTCCTCGCCGGAGCCGCCCTGGACGGCACGGGCGACGCTGGTGATCCTGCCGGGGACCTCGCGGCTGTCGGGCAGCGTGATCGTCACGCTCTGCCCGGTCCGGAGTGCGCCGACCTCGGTCGCGTCCACGCTGACCGCCACCGACTTCGCGGTGGTGGTGTACGTCAGCAGTTCCCCGGCGACCGGGTCACCGAGGGCGGCGGTGACGGTGTTGACGCGCGCCCTGCCCGGAAGGACCAGCGCTTGGCCGGGCTTCAGGGTGCCGGTAGCCGTCTGCCCGGTGTCGTGCTGCCAGCGTCGGAGGGCGGCGCTGAGCGCGGGGGTGAACTCGGAGCCGCCGGTCGTGAGACGGGAGGGGCGGCGGTCGGCGGTGTACCCGATGTCGTAGCCGAGGGCCCGAAGGTTGTCCGCCAGCACCGTGACGTCATGGCCGCGCAGACCGGGCTCGTCCAGTGCGCGGAAGAACGGGGTGTCGCCGAAGAAGACGGTGACGGGCCGGTCGTCCACCCAGTACAGGGGCTTGCCGCGCGCGGCTGTCGCGCCCGGAGAGGGCAGTTTGGTGATCACTCCGGTGCCGTTGCCCTTGAGCGTCCGGAGCGGGCCGTAGCCGAGGGTGCCGGGCAGGGTCCGGTCGGTGGAGAGGTCGGTCCTGACGACCTTGACGGTGTGGAGCGGGATCGGGTGTTCCGGCGCGGTCTGCGGGCTGCCGTGCCGCGCGCTCCAGGCCGCGGTGGCCCCTCCCGCGCCACCGGCGGTCAGGAGGACGGCCAGGGCCACGGTGAGCCGGCGCCGTCGCCGTCTGGGGAGGCGGTGGTCAGCGGTCCTTGCCACCGAAGGCCTCCATCGTGCAGCTCTTGTCGACCTTGGTCTGCTCGGTGTCGCTCATCGTGGTCTGGCCGTCGTAGGTCCAGCCGGAGTTGTCGGGCAGCGCGACGACCTTGAGTCCGTGGGAGTTCAGGCACGTGACGTAGGCGCGGTAGTCGTCGTCGTAGTGCGGGTTCCTGTCGCGGTCCAGTTCGGGGGGCTGCAGGGGGAGTTTCCCGGCACAGGTCTTCTGCGCGGCCCGGGCGGTGGGGCTGTTGTCGTGCTGGTCGATGGAGTAGGGGCCACGGGACAGGATCATCTTGTGCCCGTGGTCCTTCAGGCAGGTGGCGTACGCGTTCCAGTAGCGGTCGCGCTCGGCGTCGGAGCTGTCCAGGCGCAGTTGCGGACGGCCTTCCTCGGCGCTTCGTGAGGGCGCGGCACCGGACGCCGTGGCGGACGGCGAGCCCGTCGCCAGGGAGGCGACGTCGCGCTTCCCGGACTCGGCGTCGGTGTGCCCGGCGGACCCGCCGCACCCCGCGAGGAGGGTGGCGCACGCGAGCGCGGCGGCCGCGCCGAGGCAGCGGTGAGGGAGACGTGAGTGGGTCATGCCGCCGGATCGTGGCCGACGGATGTCAGCATCCTGTCAGGAAGTGTTCGTGATCTTGTGGCCCCGGCGCGGACGCCGCCCGGGGCGCCCGAATGCGCCACTTGGCCTACTTATACTCCCGGTCATGAGCGCCCACATATTGGTTGCCGAGGACGACGAGAAACAGGCGGAGCTGCTGCGGCTCTATCTCGAGCACGAAGGGCACTCCGTGACCGTCGTCCACGACGGGCGCGCCGCTCTGGAGGAACTGCGCCGCAATCCCCCGCAGCTCCTCGTGCTGGACGTGATGATGCCGAGGGTCGACGGGCTGGACGTCTGCCGCATCCTGCGCCGCGAGTCCGACCTGCCGGTCCTGATGGTGACCGCCCGCTGCACCGAGGACGACCTGCTGCTCGGCCTCGACCTGGGCGCCGACGACTACATGGCCAAGCCGTACAGTCCGCGGGAGCTCACCGCCCGGGTGCGCACCCTGCTGCGCCGTGCCCGCCCCGCCGCGCCCCGCGTCCCCGGACCGGAACCCGAACCCGAACGCGATCCGGTGCTGACCGTCGCCGGCCTGAGCATCGACCCGTCCCGGCACCAGGTCACCTGCGACGGCGCCCCCGTGGACTGCACGCCCGGGGAGTTCCGGCTGCTGGAGACGCTCGCCGCCCAGCCGGGCCGGGTCTTCACCCGGGAGCAGATCCTCGGGCACCTGCACGGCACCGGGCGCTACTTCACCGTGCGGACGGTCGACACGCACGTCATGAACCTGCGCCGGAAGATCGAATCCGATCCCGCCCGGCCTGTGCGCCTGCTGACCGTCTACGGTGTCGGCTACGTCCTGTCCGACAGCGCGTGAACGCCCGCTTCCACCGCAGCCTGGTCGTGCGGCTGCTCGCGCTGTCGGTGCTGATCTCCGTGTGCTCGATCGCGGCCACCGCCTGGCTCGCGGTCCGCACGACCGCCCGGGCGATCCGGCAGGAGCAGGGCCAGGCCATCTCGGACGACTCGCGGATCTACGAGGCCCTCGTCGCCAGGGCCGCCACGCACGGCG
Organism: Streptomyces sp. PA03-5A; assembly: GCF_033792725.1. NCBI lineage: Bacteria > Bacillati > Actinomycetota > Actinomycetes > Kitasatosporales > Streptomycetaceae > Streptomyces > Streptomyces sp. PA03-5A. The sequence goes on from NZ_JARAVL010000030.1 coordinate 102,656, forward strand.
ACTGGCAGGGTGTGCAGGCGCTGGTGGACGGCCTCGCCCGGGAGACGGGACACCGTGTCGTCCTCACCACCCAGGACCGCCGGCCGATCGCCGACTCCGACTCCGACTCCGGCCCGAGGGCCCCGTTGCCCGACCGGGCGTCGGCGACCGTGGACGCGCTGTCCGTCGACGCCGGCATCTCGGGCTCCCCTGGCCGCGACCGCATCGACTCCCGCGCCGTCGGCCCGTTCCGCCTGACACCGGCGGAGCGCACGGAACTGACCGCCCTCGCGCAACGCCGCGTCAACTGCCTCGACCAGATCCCGGGCATTCGCGCCACCATCGCCACGGCCCCCAACGGACGACCCCGCGTGGACGCGCCGGGCTACAGCGGAAGCAGGTGCGCCAACGACGCCCTGGACCGCCCCACCCGCACCGAGGCCCGTGCGCTCGCCCAGCTCGACACCCTGGTCGGCACCTGTCTGAGCCGCCGCGGCAGCGGTCCGGTACGGCTCGCGCCGGACCTGACCTGGACGGGCACGGGAAGCCGTACCCCCGTGGACGATCAGCTGGTCCCCTCGTGCCTGGACAGCGCCCGCCGCGAGCAGCTCGCCTCGTACGTCGCCCCGGCCGCCCTCTTGTTCATCGGCTCCCCGGACCAGGCCGCCGCCGTCTCGCCGTTCGACCTGTCCGCACCCAACCGCCTCCGCATGGCCGCGGTCGTCGGCAGCGTGCTCCTGCTCACCGTCGCCGTCACCGTCGGCCTGGGCCTCCGGTTGGTCAGGCCGCTGCGGGCCCTCACGGCGGCCGCCCACCGCATGAAGGCGGGTGACCTCGCCGCTCGCGTCCAGGTGACCGGCAAGGACGAGATCGGCCGGCTCGCCGAGGTGTTCAACGAGATGTCCCGGCACCGCGCCGACCTGGAACGGCTGCGCACCGAGATGGTCGGTGACATCGCCCATGAGCTCCGCACTCCGCTGAGCAACATCCGCGGCTGGCTCGAAGCCGCCGACGACGGCGTCGTCCCGGCCGACCGCGCCCTCGTCGGCTCGCTCCTCGAGGAGGCGCTGCTGCTCCAGCACGTCGTGGACGACCTCCGGGACCTCGCCGCCGCCGACGCCGGAGCGTTGCGGCTCCAGAAGGTGCCGTGCGACGTGGCCGAACTCCTCCAGCAGGTCGTCACCGCCCACCGCGGACGCGCCGACCACGCCGGCGTCGTCCTCTGGGCCGAGGACGGAGGCGGCCTCGGCACCGTCGACGCCGACCCGGTCCGCCTCCGTCAGGCTGTGGCGAACCTCGTCTCCAACGCGGTCCGCCACACCCCGTCGGGCGGCACGGTCACGATCCGGGCGCACCGGGAGGACGACACGGTCGTCATCGCCGTGGCCGACACCGGCGGCGGAATCCGGCCCGAGGACCTGCCCCGGGTCTTCGACCGCTTCTGGCGTGCCGAGAAGTCCCGCAACCGCGGTACGGGCGGCAGCGGTCTCGGTCTTGCCATCGTGCGCAACCTCGCGCACGCGCACGGGGGTTCCGTCACCGCCGAGAGCACCTACGGCGAGGGCTCGCTGTTCACGCTGCGTCTGCCGGCCGGGGGTGGGCGTCGGCGTTAGGCGTCCGTACGGGCCGTTCCCCCTCCGGACCGGGCGGAGCCGAACGGCGCCTTCACGTGCCGTTCGCCGCCAACGCCTCGACACCCGCGCGCAGGAAGGTCATGGCCGCGACGACGTCGTCACGTGTCGGCGTGGGGCCGAGGGACGAGCACAGCGCCGCCGCCGCGGCGGCCGTCATGCGGGCGTCCCTCTCGTCGGGAGGCGTGTCCATGTCCTCGACCAGGCGACCTCCCCCGGTCTCGACGATCTCGGCCATGCGTGCCTTGTGGGGGCCCAGGAGCTGCGGGTTGAGCGCGAGCATGCGCTCGGTGAGTGCGCTCAGCTCCTGCGGGCGGTCCAGTTCGCCGTACAGCCAGTGCTCGACGGCGTCGATGATGCTCCAGCCCGGGGGAACAACGTCTTCTCGTCGCCGGACCTCGGGGCGTGGCTCGGCAGGCCGTTCTGGGAGTTGCCGCTCGCCCCGTGGGATCAAGTGCTGGACATCGGCACACGGTCGCACTACGTGGCGAGCGTCCGTGCGGCACCGCTGTTGTTCACGGCGGGCCGGGGGCTGATCGTCAACATCTCGTCGGCAGGCGCACGCCAGTACTCCCACACCACCGCGTACGGCGTGGGCAAGGCCGCGCTCGACAGGATGACGGCGGACATGGCCGTGGAACTGCGCTCGCGGGAGGTGTCCGTGGTGTCGGTGTGGCCCGGCCTGGTCCGGACCGAGTTGGTCGACGCCGCCGCGCGCGCGACCGGCCACGGCCGCAGCGAGATCGAGCTCCCGGGCGAGGGCAGGTTCGACGTGGGCGCGGCGGAGTCGCCGCGTTTCGTCGGGCGGGGCGTGGTGGCGCTGGCAGGCGATCCCGCGGTACGGGACCGCTCGGGATCCGCGGTGTCGACGAGCGACCTCGCACTCCACTACGGCTTCACCGACGTGGACGGCTCCATGCCGTCCGCCGTGCAGTAATCCGTGCCACTCCGGCCCGGTCGGGTCGTGGCGTCAAGGTTCTATACAGCACCGCGCTTCACCTGATCGGATGGTGGAGCCGTTACGCGGAATGCCCCGTGCACTGTCGTGGCGGCGCTTCGCCGAGTGTGCGCAAGCGGAAAGTCAGTGGGGAAGGTTCGTCGTGTCCGGCATCGTCAAAGAGAACACCGCCGCAGTCGTACCGTTTCGGCACGATCCACGCGAATCTCGACGCTGACGGTTTCGGCGACCGAATTGACCCTTGGCGGCCGGTCACATGCCGGTCGGCCGCCAGGAGTTGCAGGGGTTGACGCCTCTCCGGCCACGGCAGGGTCGGCTCAGCCGACGCCCGCTCATCCCGCCCTCCCCAGGGGCCGGAGATCGTCGTGCCACCTGCACGGCAGAGGGCCCGCAACACCACTGCGGCGTTGCGGGCCCCTGATGGCGCACGCGCGACGTGCCGCAGCTGCGGTCGAGGGCGGCCACGGGTGCGAGCCCGCTCCCCCGTGCGCCGCGGCACCTTCGCACAAGCCCCCCGACGTCCGGCGTCCATGTCGTGCCCGCCGGACGTCGGGGACCAAGAAATGTCATCTGAGTGCCTCGTGGCAGGAATTACCGGCGGGGATGGACAAATGACGCCCGCGTGCTCTCGGCGAACTGACGGCATGAAAGGCCCAACCGGTCTGCCCCTCAAAAGGATTCACGCCATGTTCACAACTTCCGGGAATTCCGCCGGCAGCACTGTCTTCTTTGATTCCGTCCGCCGCGCTCTGCTAGCGTCACCAACCGTCCTCAGGTCGATTGCGAGCGAACGCCGGACGCGGTTCGGCGCCGACAGACGGCAGGCACACCTCCGTAGGGAGTCCGGAGTGCCTCGCAGAACGGCTCATGCCGTGTCAGTCAGCTCGCCCACAGGGCGACATGACCGTCTCAGACACACTCGGGAATAATTGATGACGACAGAGAGAACGACTCGCCGGCGGCATGCCGAACGGCGTCGGCCCGTGCTGCTCGCGGCCGCGGCACTGGCGGTGGCCGGTGCGGTGGCGGTGCCGGTGGTGGCACAGGCGACAGGCGAGAACTCCCCCTCCACCTCCACGCGGCAGGCCGACTTCACGGCCGCGGCCGCGGAGTTCGACGTACCGGAGCAGGTGCTGCTCGCGGTGGCGTACCAGGAGTCGGCGTGGGACGCGCATGCCGGGCAGCACAGCACGGATGGCGGCTACGGGCCGATGCATCTCACGGATGTCACGCCGTCGATGCTCTCCGCCGGTGACGCCGGCATGGCCGGCCGGGCGGACGTGGCCGAACTGGCCGCGGACCCGGCGCTGCACACGCTCCAGGCCGCGGCGAAGCTCACCGGCCTGTCCGTGAAGGACCTGCGCGAGAACGCGACGGCCAACATCCGTGGCGGGGCCGCCCTGCTGGCGTCGTACCAGGAGGCGACCGGCGGGAAGGCTTCGACGGATCCGGACGACTGGTACGGCGCGGTGGCCCGCTACAGCCAGTCCACGCAACGGCAGGGCGCCCGGGCGTTCGCCGACCGGGTCTACGCCACGCTGAAGAAGGGCGCAAAGCGCACCACGGCCGACGGTCAGCGGGTGGCACTGGCGGCCGGGCCGGGAGTGACCCCGGCCACCGGCCAGCTGGACCGCCTGCGCCTGACCTCGGCGGCGACGACGGACACCGAGTGCCCCACCACCGTGGACTGCACCTTCGTGCCGGCCGCCCCGTCCAACGGCCAGGTGTCCGACCGCCCGGCCAACGGGATCCGGATCGACTCGATCGTCATCCACGACACCGAGTCCTCGTACGAGTCGGCGATCGCCACGTTCCAGACGGCGGGCGGGAGTTCCGCGCACTACGTGATGCGGTCCGCCGACGGTGCGGTCACGCAGATGGTCCCCACGAAGGACCTGGCGTTCCACGCGGGCAACTACTCCACCAACATGCACTCCATCGGCATCGAGCACGAGGGCTACGCCGCGCACGGGGCGACCTGGTACACCGAGGCCCAGTACGAGGCCACGGCGGAACTGGTGACCTACCTGGCCGAGCGCTTCGACATCCCGCTCGACCGGCAGCACGTCATCGGTCACGACAACGTTGTCGGCCCGACGTCGGCGACCGTGTCGGGCATGCACTGGGACCCGGGACCGTCCTGGGACTGGGAGCACTTCATGGCCCTGGTCGGCGCCCCGCTGACCGGCAGGCACGGTGTCGGCCAGGTCGGCAGCGTCGTCACCATCGCCCCCGGCTTCGCCGGCAACCGGCAGACCGTCCAGATCTGCCCGTCCGACGACCCGACCGGCGCCACGCCTGCCTGCACGGACGTCGAGCAGCCCGCCAACTTCGTCTACCTGCACACCGCGCCGGACGACACCGCGCCGCTCTTCGGCGAGCAGTCCATCCACCCCGGCGCCGCCGGGACGAACCGGATCAACGACTGGGGCAGCACCGCCCAGGCCGGCCAGCAGTTCGTGGTCGCCGGCAAGCAGGGCGCCTGGACCGCGATCTGGTTCAGCGGCAGCAAGGTCTGGTTCCACAACCCGAAGGGCCGGAACACCGTCCCCGCCCACGGCGTGACCGTCGTCAAGAGCGGCAGGACCTCCGACAGCCCGCCGGTGAAGGTCTACGGCTCCAGCTACCCGGACGCCGCGGAGTACCCGGCCGGGTACGGCGCCTCCACCCAGGCCCCGCTGAGCATGTACAGCATCCCGTCCGGCCAGGCGTACGTCGCCACCGCGCCGCCCGCCCTGACCGACGACTACTTCAAGGCCGACGGCAAGGTCGTCTTCGGCGCCAAGAAGATGTTCACCATCCAGTACAACCACCGCACCGCGCTGGTCTACGAGGGCGACGTCACCGCCAAGCGCCCGGTCAACCCTCCCAGCCACGGCTGACGCACGGCACGGCACCGCATCCGTGGTGGTGTCCGGGGCATCCGCGCCGCGGACACCACCACGCGAGCTCGTCGCGCGGCCCGTCCAGGCCGTCGCCGTACGGGCGTCCGTCAGGCGAGGGCGAGGAACTCGAGCTGGAGGTTGTCGGGGTCGCGGAACACGACGGTGGAGTAGGCGAACGGCTCGGTCTCGTCCCTGATGGGTGTGTGCGCGATGCCCAGCTCGTCGAGCCAGGTCATCCAGGACTCGAGGTCGGTGCGGGAGCCGACCTGGAACGAGATGTGGTCAAGACCGGTCCGGGATTCGAGGAAGCCCTCGTGCTGGTTCCCCGTGTTCTTGTGCAACCCGATCACCAGGCCGGAATCCGGGGTGACCAGCAGCACCCCGTACCCCGTCGATTCCCGGTAGAGGTGGTTGAACCTGTAGTCGACGCGTTCGGCGCTGAACAGCCGCTGGTACCAGTCCAGGCTGTCCTCCAGGTTGGACACGGTGAAGGAGAGGTGGCGGACCCCGGTGATCCTGGGGCCGGCGATGACCTGGGCCATGGCATACCTCCGGTAGCGAGTGCTGGGCCCCTCCGTCGCGGCGTCCGCGACGGGCACGAGCCGGCGCCGCCCGAGAACGGGACGCGAAAGAGCCGATGTTCCCTATGGATCGATTGTCGGCGGGCGCCGCTTGGGGGTGCAAATCGTGTGGGATTCGGCATGGACGGCCTGCGGCAGCACACAAGGCCCTCTGGAAATGCGTGCCACGCCATGGAAGATCCGTGCCACGGACGTACCGGATCCATTCCGCGGGGCGCGTGGCGAGTTGTTGAATTCCGAACCAGTAGTACACTCGAACACGCACGCATCGGTTGGCAAGGCATCGATCGCTCGGCACCTCCGGTGGAGGATCGCGAAGCGATCGTGAGAGGGTGCAGGTGGAATACGAGCGATCGGCAGGCTTGGCGACCGCCATGCCGAGTCCCGACAGCACCATCGCCTACCGCGCCGGAATGCGCCTCACCGCCGAACAGGCGGAATCCTCCGAGCGGCATTTCCGCCACCGGGAACACAACCCTTTCGGAGAGCACGGTCCGTTCTCACACCTCACACGCCTCGCCGTCCCGCACTCCGCCGCTTCTCGCGGATTTCGCTTCGACGCACGTGGCCAGCTCATCGACGGATTGCTGTCCGCCCAGGTCTACGTCGATTCCCTGACAGGGGTTTCCGGGAAGAACCTGCCCCAGGATCCGATCGTCGCCGACGTGGTGACCTCGGGCTGGATCGAGTTCCTGGCGGGCAAGAAGACGTACTACGTCAAACCAGGACAGATCTGCATCCGCGACACGAAGTCCTCCTGGCGGTTCTCCTGTTCGTCGGCCACGAATGTGCACGTCATCTCCATCCCGCGTCACCTGGTGCTCCCGCACGTCGGATCGGGGAAACAGCTGGGCCAGGCTTACGTCGCCGACACCTCGGCGCCCGAGGTGCGGTTCCTCCTCAACTACCTCGAGGCGGTGCGGAGCAGCAGCCGGGAACTGGAGACGTCGGACACAGCACGGCGCATGGCGCGTGACGCCTGCGCGACCCTGTTCTCGGGCATCTTCTCGGAACGTCCCGGTTCGGCGCTCGACGACCACCCCGGGGCCATCGTGGCGGCCGCCAGGAACGTCATCGAAAGGCATCTCGAAAGCGGAGACCTGTCTCCGGCGATGGTCGCCCGGCACGTGGGAGTGTCCCTTCGGACACTGCACCGGAGCTTCTCGGCCGCGGACGACTCCGTGATGGCCTGCGTCCGCAGGCGGCGTCTGCAGAAGGCCCACGACGAACTCGTGGACCCGGACACCACGGCCGGGATCGCCGAGATCGCGGCACGCTGGCGCTTCTCGGACACCAGTCACTTCATCAGGAACTTCAAGTCGGGCTACGGGGCCACTCCCGCCGCGTACGTGCGGGACCGCCGAGCCGCCGGCGGTGGCGACGATCCGGGCCGCGGCATCCTGTAGGCCCCGGGCCCTGTCATCGTTCGAAGGTGCCGTACATGGTCGCCCGCGCGATCGCGTGCGTGAACAGCTGGAACTCCATGAGGGCGGGTGCCGTCGTCTCGGACACGTCCAGCTTCTCCACGTCGACGGCGTGCACCACGAGGAAGTAGCGGTCCGGGCCGTTGCCCGGAGGTGTCGCCGGACCGAGGTACCTCCGGTAGCCGGCGTCGTTGGGCAGCGTCACCGCGCCGCCCGGCAGCGCGCTTCCGTCTCCCGCCCCGGCCGGCAGGTCGGTCACGGAGGCGGGGAGGTTGGCCACGGCCCAGTGCCAGAAGCCCGAGGCGGTGGGCACGTCGGGGTCGAACATCGCGACCGTGAAACTACGGGTCCCCTCGGGGAAGCCGGACCAGCTCAGCTGCGGTGAGACGTCCGATCCGCCCGCCCCCAGGATGCCGCTCACGTGCTCGCGCGCCAGTTGCCCGCCGTCGGCCAGGGACTGCGAGGTCACCGAGAAGCCCGGGATCGGCGGCATGAAGTCGTAGGGGGCATAGGGCTTGATCATGACGGTCCCTCGCTTTCTGCTACGACGTGCCGCCCGCGCTCCCGCCGATCCAGACGGTCTTGGCGTTCATGAACTCGCGCATGCCCAGGTCCGACAGTTCGCGTCCGTACCCGCTGCGCTTCACTCCGCCGAATGGGATCTCCGGGTAGCTGGTCGTGTTGCCGTTGATGAAGGCCATGCCCGACTGCACGTCACGTACGAACAGCGCCCGGTCCGCCTCGTCCTCGCTCCACAGGTTGGAACCCAGCCCGTACGGGTGGCCGTTGGCGATCCGGAGTGCCTCCTCCAGCGAGGACACCGTCCACACCTGCGCCACCGGGCCGAAGACCTCCTCGTGGAACATCTTCATGTCGGGAGTAATGTCGGTGAGCACCGTGGGAGGGTAGAACCAGCCGGGCCGGTCCGGTCGTTCCCCGCCCACCAGCACCGTCGCCCCCTTGCTCACGGCATCGTCCACGTAGGCCTCCACGTCACGGCGGCCGGACTCGGTGGCCAGCGGGCCGACGTCGGTCCCGTCGTCCATCGGGTCCCCCACGACCAGCGCGCCCATCTTCGCGACGAACATCCCGATGAAGGCCTCGGCGATGTCCGCGTGGACGAAGAACCGCTTGCCGTTGATGCACGACTGCCCGTTGTTGAGGCACCGTGCCCTGACCGCGGCGTCGGTGGCCCGCTCCAGGTCCGTGGACGGCATCACGATGAAGGGGTCGGAACCGCCGAGTTCGAGGACCACCTTCTTGATCTCGTCCCCGGCGATGGCGGCCACCGACCGTCCCGCGGGTTCGCTGCCGGTGAGCGTCGCGGCCGCCAGGCGCTCGTCCCGCAGCACCTGCTCGACCCGTCCGGAGGAGATCAGCAGGGTCTGGAACACGTCGTCCGGGAAGCCCGCGTCACGGAACAGCCGCTCCATGTAGAGAGCGGTCCGGGGCACGTTGGAGGCGTGCTTGAGCAGGCCCACGTTGCCCGCCATCAACGCGGGCGCGGCGAACCGCATCGCCTGCCACAGCGGGAAGTTCCACGGCATCACCGCCAGGACCACACCGAGCGGCTGGTAGGTGACGTACGTCTGCCGCGCGCCGACGCTCGGGCCGTCACCGGTCCGGTCCCGCAGGAACGCGGGTGCCTCGGCGGCGTAGAAGCGCAGCCCGCGCACGCACTTGACCACTTCCTCCCGGGCGGACCGGAGCGTCTTGCCCATCTCCGTGGTGAGCAGCCGGGCGACGGCGTCGGCCTCCTTCTCCAGGTGGTCGGCGGCCTGTTCGACCCATCCCGCTCGCTGCTCCGGTGTCGTCAGGCGGTACGACGCGGCCGCGGCGGCCGCCCGGGCCAGTTTGTCCTCGAGTTCCCCGGGGGTGAGTTCGTCGAACCGCTCGAGGACCTCGCCGGTCACGGGGCTGATCGTTGCGATGGCCATGCTTCCACGCTAGGACCGGCCATTCCGACCGGCAATTCAGGCCGCGCCTCGAGGCATCCGGCGTCGCGGGGACGTCAGCGCCACGGGGAGGTCGTCGTACCGGCCGCCGTGCGCGGCGAGCGGGCAGCGCCGATCGCGCGCCGCAGACTGGCCAGCCAGATGGCGGCGTCCACGGCGTAGTACAGCAGCGGGTCGGGGGCCCGGCCGGGCGACGCGAGGCAGACGTCGTGGATCACGGTGGTGTCGGCCGGGGCGTCGTCGGTGGTGCCGTCCACGGGGGCGGCCTGCTCCTCGCCCGAGCGCAGTGCGTGGCTGAACGGCAGCGTGGACAGCCGGAGCCTGTGGGCGGCGTCGCGTAGGTGCGTGGCACTCCGCGGCCAGGCGGACAGCGCGCCCGGCGGGCAGTTGTCCAGCAGGACCTGCCCCATCGTGATGACCCGGTTGCCCACCAGCATGATCACCTGGAAGTCGGTGTCGGAGGACGCCCCAGCGCGCCGCGGGGGGTGTCGTTCGGTGGCGTACTCGGCGTAGCTCGCCTCCGCGATCCGCTGCGCGAGCCTCGCCCTGGGCAGGGCGTCGGTGACCCGCACGCCCTCGGTGATGGTGCCGGTCACGTCCGTGACCGCGCGGGTGCCCTCGTCCAGCACGCGCGCGCAGGCCCTCCGCAGCTCCCCGGTGCCGCCGTGAGGCCACGCGAGCAGTCCGACGACCGCACCGATCAGCGCCCCGGCCAGCACGTCCAGCACCCGGGCTGCCGCCAGCTCGGGCCCGCTGGGGGCCACCTGCGCGAAGGCCGCCGCCACGGTGAGGGTGAAGAACGCCTGCCCCCATCCCGGACCCAGCACCGTGCCCGACGCGAACGCCAGCAGCATGCAGGGCGGCAGCATCACCGTGTACACGGCCGGCGCGTCCGCGGCGAAGTGCAGGATCAGTGCCGCGACGACCGCCCCCGCGAGTGTCCCGCGCAGCGCGGGCCGCAGAGCGGTACGGGTGTCGGCGGCACTCGTCCGCATCACGGTCAGGGTCGTCAGCAGCGCCCAGAAGCCGTGCGCCAGGCCCAGCTGGCCCACGACCAAGCGCGCCGCCGCAAGGGCCACCGCGATGCGCACCGCGTTCTGGAAGCACACCGACCGCGGGGTGAGGTGGGCCAGCACCCGCCGGTAGTACAACTCCGCCGTCGACCGGCCCGCGTACCAGAACGCGCCCCGTACCTCCGGCGACGCGGTCCCGGCGGGCACCGGGGCGCCCAACGCGATCCGGGTCGCCGCCACCACCAGGTCCGCCGTGTGCGTGATGTCGAGGGCGATCGCGCCGTTCCGCACCATCGTCGCCGAGTCCGTGCCCGCCTCGCGCGGTTGGCCGCGGTGCGACTCGAACGCCCGCACCGCGTCGCCGCACAGGGCCGGCATCGGCGGCGGTGCCTTCCCCGTCAGGGCCCGCGCCACGTCCTCGCACGTGGCGGCGGACGCCAGCAGCAGCCCCTTCGCGACGGGTTCGCTCAGTGCCGCCCCCTCGGCCGCCGACTCCTCCAGCTGCCGTGCCTGCGCCAGCAGATGCCGCATGTGCCCGGCGCCCTCGGACAGCGCCCGGTCCCGCGCCGACGCCGACACCGGACGCTCGTCGGCGGGTACGTGACTCATGCGCAGCGCCTGCGACACCTCCAGCAGCAGCGCCGGGTCGGAGCGCCGCGGCGGATCCGCCGCCAAGCCGTACAGGGCACCGGCGGCCACCTGCCCCGCCCGCGCCAGCCGGTCGTGGTAGCGGCCCGGACGCGCCGCCGGCCACAGCCACAGCTCGGCGGCCGCCATCAAGGCCATCCCGGCGACCAGGCCCGTGAGCCGCAACCCCAACGTCGAAGGCGCGTACGGCGGGAAGCACGGCAGGATGTAGAACAGCTGCAGCCCGTTGGCCAGCCCGACGAACTTCGGCCCGCCGACCCCGCTGTACGTCACGAGGAACCCCACCACGAGCATCCCCAGCGCCGCCGCCCACCCGTACGCCGCCAGCCATGTACCGAGCGTCACCAGCGCCATCGCGAGCGGCAGCACCGCCAGCAGCGTCACCGCCCGCTGACGCGGCGTCCCCGGCACGGACGACAACCCACCCGCCGCGACGGCACCGAAGAGGGCGTAGATCGCGACCGTCCGGTCGCCCAGCCCGTACCGCGCGGCATAGAACCCCGCGCACGCGACCACCGTGACGCGTGCGGCACGGCGTACCGCGGCCAACCCGGGATCCCGGGCCCGCAGCCACTCCGTCCAGCGCCGCACTCCCACCGGTCAACCGTAGGCCTCGGTGGGTGGCCGGGCGACCGCGCGCCTGCTCGGCGGACGTCGAACGTCCCGCCGGCGCCGGCGACGCACAGCGGCACAGGCCCGCTCCAGCGCGCCGGTGCCGCCGTGCGACCACGCATCCGGCGTGGCACTCCCATCCACCAACCGTAGGTCCCGGCCGGGCAGCGGGCCACCGCGCGAACGTGCGGTACCGCGGTGCCGCCGCTCCCGCCCGGAGGGCGTGAAGTGGCACGCACATTCAACCGAGTTGCGGTCAGCGACCGGACGGCGACGGATCGCACTCCCCCGCCCTCGGCTCCGGATGCGCGGCGTCGGCTGGCGCAGGACCCTGGAGGTATCCGAAGCGGAGCGGCGGCCACCTCGACCGGCGCAGCATTGCGAGATCGTCACGCTGCACCGGCACGTAGTGCTGCCCGCCGGCGAAAGCGAGGCACCCCCATGCAGATGCAAGCAGCTCGGATGCACGGGTACAAGGAGCCCCTGCGCATCGAAGACGTCCCCATGCCCGACCCGGCACCGGACGAGATCCTGCTGAAGGTCGCCGCGACCGGCATGTGCCGCAGCGACTACCAGCTCCTCAACGGCTACTTCGAGGGACCGTTCCCCGTGGACCTCCCCTACATCCCCGGCCACGAGGTCACCGGCCGGGTGGCGGGGATGGGCAGCGCCGTACCGAAATCGGTGGGCTACTCCGAGGGCGACATGGTCGTGGTCAACCCCAGCTGGGGCGACGGCACTTGCCGCCAGTGCCGGGAGGGCAACGAACAGCTGTGCAGCGGCAACGGCAGGTGGGTGGGCTTCGGACCTCCCGGAGGCTTCGCCGAGTACATGGCCGTGGAATGCCGACACGCGATCCCCGTCTCGGAGAACGCGGCGAAGACGCCCGAGGTCCTCGCCCCGATGACCGACGCGGGCATGACCCCGTACCGCGGGATGCGCAAGCTCCGGGACACCGGCAAGCTCGGCCCCGGCCGTACCGTCGCCGTCACGGGCATCGGGGGCCTGGGCAGCTACGCAGTCCAGTACGCGAAGCTGCTCGGCGGCGGAGCGACCGTGGTGGCCCTCGCCCGCAAGGACGGCAAGCTGGACGTGGCGAAGGAGAACGGCGCCGACTACGGGATCAACGTCCGCGACAAGTCCACCGAGACCATCCAGGACGAGCTGGAACAGCTCACCGGCCGCAGGACGATCGATGCCATCCTGGACTGCGTCGGCAGCAACGCGTCCATCTCCATGGGGTTCGACCTGCTGGGCCCCGAAGGGGTACTGGCGGCCGTCGGCCTCATGAGCCACCACGTCGAGCACAAGCAGTTCCCCTTCGTGGGGACGGAACTGACCTACATGGGCTCCTTCTGGGGCAACCATCTGGACCTGGTCGAGGTGCTCTCCCTGGCCGAAGCCGGCCTCGTCAAGCACAACGTCACCAAAGTCAGGCTCGAGGACATCAACGACAACCTCGAGGCCCTCGGCCACGGCGACGTCATCGGCCGCCAGGTCATCGTCTTCGAATGACGCCCGCGCGCCCGCGCGGTAGGTAGGCCGGCCCGCCGACGGCACGGCTCACGTGCGCGCCGCCCGCCTGTTTCAGGTGGGCGGCAGCGTCTTGTCGGTCGCCGTCAGATAACCGAACACCTCCTCGGGCCGCCCTCGTGGGCGGCCGCCGCGCCGAAGAACGGATTTCCGTGGGCGGTGTTCTCGTGCGCCTGCGAACGTGCCTCGTCCGCGAGGGCGTTGATGAGCCCAGCCGACCACGTATCGGCTGAGCCGGTTCGTGGCGGCACCCTGACGATTGGTCCTGTGGTGGGCGGGCCGGACGGGCGCGGTCGCCCGGCGGGATCACCGGCAGGTCGTCAACGGAACGTCAGCAACCCGCCGGAGCCGCCGCCTGACCGTCGACGGGGAGGTCCAGCCGGCCGGCCACGGAGGTGAGGGCCGTTCCCAGCGGGAGCTCGACGCGGGCGAGGGCGTACTGGTCGCCGCGGGTCGGGTCCCGGTTGACGATGAGCACCGGCTTCCCGGCCTGGGCCGCCTGCCGGACGAACCGCAGCCCGGACATCACCGTCAGCGACGATCCCAGCACCAGCAGCGAGGACGCCTCACGGACCAGCTCGCGGCACCGCTCGACCCGTCCCGGCGGAACGGCCTCGCCGAAGAACACCACGTCCGGCTTGAGGACGCCGCCGCAGACCGTACAGGGCACCACACGGAAGTCCCCGACCTGGTCGTCGGTGAGGTCGGCGTCACCGTCCGGATTGATCCCCGCGGCCACCGGCTCGAAGCCGGCGTTGGCCTCCTCCAGCCGCCGGGCGAGTTCGCCGCGCGGGCTGAGGGCGCCGCAGGAAAGGCAGACGACCCGGGCCAGGCTTCCGTGGAGCTCCACCACGTCGTCGCTGCCGGCGGCCTGGTGCAGGCCGTCGACGTTCTGGGTGATCGCACCCGAGAGCAGGCCGTGCCGCCCGAACGCGGCCACCACACGGTGCCCGGCGTTGGGGCGGGCGCGGCCGAAGGTCCGCCAGCCCAGGTGGCTGCGCGCCCAGTACCGGCGCCGGGCCTGTGCGCTGCCGGTGAAGTCCTGGTAGGTCATCGGGGTGTGCCGGCTCAGGCTCCCGCCCTCGCCGCGGTAGTCGGGGATGCCCGACTCCGTGGAGATGCCCGCCCCGCTGAGCACCAGCACCCCGCCGGCCCTCAGCGCATCGGCGACCGGCTCCAGATCCGTGGTGCCCGGTGGTAGGTCCTCGGGAGGGGTCCAGCTCAGGGTGGGGCGCATGCGCATGCCGCAAGGGTACGCAACGGCGTTCCCCAACGCGTCCTGCGCCTGCTCCAGCGGGAAGGGGTGGGTGACGATCACGGCGAGCGGGAACCGCTGATGGCACATCCGGGTGATCCGGATCGTGTCGTACACGTGCCGCGGGGTCGGCAAGACGCCGATGACGCGGATGTTGGCGCCGCGCCCGTCCGTGATCTCCAGGACGGCGGCGGCCCGCTCGTGCTCGTCGGTCTTCGTCACGTCGATCGTGGTCGTGGCGGCGAGGCCGACCGGCCCCGAGCCCTGGACGATGACGTTCTGCCCGTACCGGATGCCGCCCAGCCGGTCCGGGGCGTGCGGCACCGTGGGCATGGCACAGCCGAGCGCGACGAGGGCCACGGCCGGGACGTCCGGCGGGATCTTGACATGGACCGTCTCGACGGCGACACGCCCGCCGCGCTGGCCGACTGGTTCGAGGGGCTGGCATCCCGCTTGGACTGAGCCGCCCCACCGCCCACGCCCCACGGCGAACGGCGGGTGCCGGGGGTCGTACCCCCGGCACCCGCCGTGATGGCTCGGCCCGCGCCTCCGCGGGGTTGCCGCGGAGGCGCTTGCTCACTTACCGAGCAGGTAGGCCCGTTCCACGGTCTGCTGCACCGTGTTGCCCGCCTTGTCGGAGGCCGTGACCCGCAGGGTCACGTACGCACCCTTCCGCTGGTCGCCCGGGCGCTCGATGGTCGCGGTGAACCGGTTGTGGCCGCGGTCCTCGACACGGACCCGTCCGTTCCAGCTCTTGCCCTCGTCGAAGGACGCCTCGACCTTGAGCTTGACCCCGGTGGGGGCGGCCAGCCCGTCCTGGTTCCGGACGGTCAGGGCGAGTTCGTGCCGCTTCCCGCCGTCGACGGTGTTCCGCACGTCGGCCGGGACACCGTAGTCGACCTGGAGGAGGGGCAGCAGGGTCTCCTCGGCCGCGGTGTCCGAGCGGAAGCCCCAGGACGTGAAGGT
This sequence comes from Streptomyces sp. PA03-5A, assembly GCF_033792725.1. Classification (NCBI taxonomy): domain Bacteria; kingdom Bacillati; phylum Actinomycetota; class Actinomycetes; order Kitasatosporales; family Streptomycetaceae; genus Streptomyces; species Streptomyces sp. PA03-5A. Next base: position 118,096 of record NZ_JARAVL010000030.1, read on the forward strand.
CCTCGTACCGGTCCGCCAGTACTCGGTGTCACGTCCGGTCGTCAGCTCCAGACGGTAGCCGGCCCGGCCCGCGGGGACGGCGAAGTTCCCCCAGGCGCCCGCGGACTCGCCCACCTTCTTGCCATCGCGGTAGAGGACGGCCGTCACGCTGTCCCCCTGGGGGTAGGTCGGGTCGTCCAGCGTTCCGGGCGCGCTACCGACCCTCCCGATGCCGCCGCCGGCGGCGGGTTCCTGCTTGCGTGCCCAGTGACCCGCCGCGTCGGTGTACTCCGGGATCGCCACGCTGAACAGGTCACCGGTGCGGACGGCCGGACGGCTCCAGCCGCGCGGGATCGACGGCCGCACCACGGCCTCGTACCACTCCTCCGAGGCCTTCTCACCGGTCTTGAAGGTGCGGGGGGTGTCCCGCAGACCGGACTGCAGCGCACCGCTGTAGAACAGGTCGGGGCCGGCCATGAAGTCCACGTAGTGCATGAACTGCGTGTCCCCGGAGGTGACGTACTCCGTGCGGGTCTTGCCCGTCGGCGCCCAGCGCGAGGTCTCCCAGGCGACCTGCGCGTAGGGTCGCCAGCTGAACCGCTGCTCGCTCGTCCAGTGCAGTGTGCCGTTGTCCGCGTAGGAGGCCTTCACCTGCGCGGTGTTGCGTTCCGTGACGGTGTACGTCACGTTCTGCGGGATCTGCTGCTGCCAGTTCGCCGCGATGTCGTACAGGTACGGGCTCTCGACCGTCCCGGAGACGTCGACGACGGCCTTGTGCTTCTGCATGTACTGCAGCAGCTTGGCGCCGTCGTCCCCGGTCATCCGGATGACGGGCACGACGGAGCGCGTGTCCATCGGCTTCCAGCTGGTGTAGGCGAGGAACCCCTGGGGCAGGACGATCACGACGCCCTTCGCACCCGCCTTCGCGGCCGTCTCCGCCAGGTCGTACCCGTCCATCGCGTAGTCGTCGCGGATCACCGCGAGCTTGCCCCGCACGGTGGCGGGCCGCAGGTCCGGCTTGTCCCTCGTCCCGGCGTCCACGGCGACGAGCCGCTCACCGTCGGGGTCGAACGGCGTGGACTGCTTGGCGTAGAACGACTCCAGGTCGAAGTCCGCCCCGCGGACCTCGGTGATGAGGTCGGGAGCCGTCATCTCCCAGCGGGAGTTGAACTCGAACTCGCCCTCGGTGACCTTGGACGTGGGGTTCACCCACAGGTCGACGTCCCCGCCGCCGTCCTCGTAGTAGATGCCCATGGTCTGCTCGACGCCGTCGATCTTCCGGTACATCTGGTACGTCAGGTTGTTGCGGCGCTCGGCGGGCTTGGGCGTGCGCACCTGCACCGGCTTGGCCTTGCGCGCGTCCAGGGTGACGGTGGTGTCCTTGGTGACCTTCACCTCGGGATCGATCACCTGGATCACCCGGACGCCGTCGCCGCCGTCCTCCGCCAGCGTGCCGCCGATCAGGTAGGTGCCCTCCTCGACCTGGGCGACCCCCGAGTCGGTGAACTGGACCTCCGTGTCCCCTCCGAAGACGTCCAGCAGGGCCCATGCCGTGGGCTCCCCCTCCAGCCCGAGGGAGTCGATGGTCAGCTTGTGCATCGGAGCGCGCACCCACAGGCTGAGCGTGGTGTGCACCGACACGCCGCCGGTGGACGTGGCGGTGACGTAGCCGTAGTAGCTGCCGCGGCCCGCCTTCGCCGGGTCGACGCCGACCGGCACCTCGACGGTCGCGCCGGGGGCGACGCGGACGGTGTCAGGACCCAGCGTCAGCGCCTGAGCGGGGAGTTCCTTGCCGCCCTTGGCCTTCAGCGCCGCACGCAGGCTCAGCGAGATCTCGTCGCCGGAGTTGTTGGTGTAGCGGATCACCCCGGCCCGCTGCACCGGCGATGCGTCCCGGTCGAACGGGCCCAGGATGATCGTGCCGGTGGCGGTGACGGGGGACGTGAACGCCGCCTTGACGTCGACGCGTCCGCCGCCCTGCTCGGTCGGCACCTGGCCGGACACCGTGTGGGACGTGCTGATCAGCGCGTCCTTGAGCTGCTCACCCGTCCAGTCGGGGTGCTGCCCGGCGATCAGGGCCGCCGCACCGGCCACATGGGGCGTGGCCATGGATGTACCGCTTGCCGCGATGTACTGGTCGTCGACCGGTTCGCCCATGGTCGTGCCGGCGGCGCGGGCGGCGACGATCCCGACGCCCGGAGCGGTGATGTCCGGCTTGGCCGCCTTGTCGCCGAAGCGCGGGCCACGGCTGGAGAAGGAGGCCAGCGAGTCGTCGCGGTCGACCGCGCCGACGGTGAGGGCGGCGTCGGCCGCGCCGGGCGAGCCCACCGTCATCTCACCGAGCTCGCCGGTGTTGCCCGCGGCGACGACGAAGAGCGCGCCGCTGCTGCGGGAGATCTCGTTCACCGCCTGGCTCATGGGGTCGGTGCCGTCGGTCTGCATGTCTGCGCCGAGGCTCATGTTGACGACCCTGGCGCCCTGCGCCGCGGCCCACTCCATGCCCGCGATGACCTGGGACTCGCTGCCGGAGCCGTCGTCCCCGAGCACCTTGCCGATCAGCAGGTCGGCGCTGGGCGCGACGCCCTTGCGCAGGCCCGCGGAGGCGGCCCCGCTGCCGGCGGCGGTGGCGGCGACGTGCGTACCGTGGCCGAAGTGGTCCTGGGTCGAGCCGCTGTCGCTGAAGTCCTTCGCCTCGCTGACGCGGCCCGCGAGGTCCGGGTGCGTCTGGTCGGCGCCGGTGTCGAGGACCGCGACCTTGACGCCCTCGCCGTGGAAGCCGGCCGCCCATGCGGCGGGCGCGTTGATCTGCGCGGTGCTGCGGTCCAGCGTGGGACGCACCTTGTGGTCCAGCCAGACCTTCGGGGTCTCGGCCGCAGCGCTGGCCACGGACGCACCCGCCGAGGGCGCGAGTTGCTTCCAGAACGCGGCGAGGTCCTTGTCGGCCACGCGCAGCGCCTGGGCGTCGATGCTCGGCAGTCGCCGCGGCTCGGCCGAGTCGTCCTGGAACTTCGCGAGGGCGTCCGCCCGCTTGGCGGCGGCACGCGCCGAGCCCTTGGGCGCGGACACGATCAGGGGCAGGGCGTCGGTGTGCGCCTCGTCGTACCCCTGGGCCACCAGGCCCGCGACGTCGAACAGCCCCTCGTCCAGCTGCCCCGTGCGGACCAGCACGGCCGCGTCGGAGGGCAGCACCGTCAGGGCGCCGCCCTTCTCGGTCATCTGGAAGAAGACGTCCTCCCGGCCCGGCGCGCGCTGCACCGACGCCGTCTTCTTGCCGTTCGGCGCGTCGCTGACGGTGACCCGGTCGCCGGTGATCAGGCGGACGGTGGTCGCGCGGTCGTGGGTCGCCGGCGTACCTGCACCGGTCTCCGACGGGGACTGGGCTGCAACGGGCGTGATCGCACCCGTCGCCACCGTCGCCGACATCGCTATCACCGCCCAGAGGCGGATGCGTCTCATTGGTGTCTACAGCCTTTCTGTCAACCCGGCATCCGGGCAGGGCGCCTGAGAGTGGGCGTCATGACGCGTCGTGGTGAACCCGGCCGTGTTCGACGGCGCTGCAGGTTCGGGCCGGGGATCGCCGCCGCCGGGCACTCCCGTGCCGGGAGCAAACCCCCTGTACAACTGCGGTTCACCGGACCTTCGGAATCATGCGTCGCACCAACCGGGCCTGTCACCGATCCCGCCTGGCACAACTGGGCCATGTCCCAACGGCGACACGGGGCTTTCTCCGACATGTCCCGGAAACGGCGGAGGTACCCCTGGGGGGCGCCGCTTGGGTTCGCGAGTCCTGGGCCGTCCGACCCGACAACGTACCCGGGGGACCGGGGGGTGCGTCGGAAAATGATCACTCTCGTGACCTTCTCTTCGGCAGAGGCCTAGCATGGCCGCATGCCCCACATGCCCCACATGCCGTCGCGAGTCGAACTGCGCCCGCTCACCCTCGCCGACCAGGATGAGTTCTGCTCGCTCGTGAGGGCCAGCACCGAGCTCTACGGGCCGTGGATGCAACTGCCCGCGACCGCGGAGGCGTTCCAGGACTGGATGCACCGCTTCGACGACGGCACCAACCTGGGCTTTCTGGTCCGCGTTCCGGACACCGGTGCGGCCGCCGGCACGGTCAACATCAACTCGATCATCCGGGGCCGCTACCAGGGCGCGTCCCTCGGTTACGCGGCTTTCGCCCCGTCTGCGGGGCGGGGTTACATGACCGAAGGGGTCGCCGCAGCCATGCAGCACGCCTTCGAAGACCTGCGCCTCCACCGGCTGGAGGCCAGTATCCAGCCGGCGAACAAGGCGTCCTTGGCCCTGGTCCAGCGCCTGGGCTTTCGCTACGAGGGTCTGTCCCCCGACTACCTCTACATCAACGGGGCCTGGCGCGACCACGAACGGTGGTCCATCACCGCACCATCCCCGTGGACGCCCGATCCTTCCCTTCCCGAGGTCTAGGCACCATCGGAATCGGACCGGGACCGTCCACGAACACGCCGACGGCGGTCCCGCCGTCGGGGCCCGGAGCGGGCACTCGAAGCGGAGCCGCCGTGGGCCGCCCGGGCAAAGGGTGTCAGTCGCCGATGCGGGGCGGGGTGCCGGTGCCGTACACGCGCTCGGCGTGGGCGGCGTACGCGCGCCCGGCGGCGTCCGTCAACGCCGAGCGGTGCGCCTCGGGCAGCTCCGCGAGGAGCGCCTCGACGACCTCGGGGTCCGCCTCGTACATCGCCATCCCGAGGGACAACGGCAGGACCTCCTGCGGTGTCCGGGCCATCCCGTGCTCACCGAGTTGCCTCCACTCGGCCGCGGTCACGTACTGCTCGGCGAGCGGGAGTACCTCCTTCTCCTCCAGTGCCAGGTGCTCCAGGAGTGCGGACAGCAGTCGGTCGAGTGCGGTCGCGAGGCGCCCGCCGTGCTCGGCGGTGGCGCGCCACCGGGGCAGCAGCCCGGTCACCTCTTCGTAGGTCTCCTCGATGGCGGCGTGCTGCTCCTCCATCGTGGGCACGATCGCCGTCGCCCGGTCGCCCCCGCGTTCGACCAGGCGCGGCCAGAGCAGCAGATCCTCGCCCTCGTGGTGCAGGTGCAGCAGGAAGCACACCTGCTCGGCGTGGGCACCGACCGTTCCGGCGCGCTCCACGTCGCCCGGCGCCACGTCGCGCACCAGTCGGGGAAGGAGGCGGAACTCCCGGCGCAGCATCGTGTGCGCCATGTACATGTCTCGGACATCCGCCATGGGCTCGTTCGTCTGCGTCACTTGAAACCTCACTCGCTGTGGCAACCACTTCGGGGGCCACTCTCGGTGGGCCGTCACCCTGGTACGCGCAACGGCCCGGGATCAACCGGATCGATACTTTTGAGGTCGCCTCCACCGACGGCGCCCTCCAGGCCATCGCCATTCCGAAAGCGGGACGGCGAGAGCCGTTTCGACAGCACGACCCGCGCAACCCTGTGCGTCATGTGCATTGCGTGGTGCGCCGGTTCATGTGCATTCGGCCGGCGACACCACGGCTCTCCGGTACCGAATGGTCGGTAAAGGTAGTTTAACGATAAACAACGCTTCCGGTCGCCCTGTACCTGGCCCTGAGAGTCCTAGGAACGCCAGGGCCCGTACCGGCCTTTCGGTGATCGCGCAGGCGTCATGGGGCCACCGGTGCGCCACTTCCGTTGCGGATTTCGCCGCGCCGGGCCACGCGGCCTACGGCGCGCTCAAGGGTGCGGTCGAAGTCCTGACCCTCTACCAGGCGAAGGAACCCGGGGAACGCGGTATCCGCGTCAACGCCATCGCGCCCGGGGCCACGGCAACCGACGTCGGCGGTGGCGGCACGATGCGCGACGAGCGGGTGCGAACACGTATCAGCTCGCAGGTCGCCCTCGGCCGCATGGGCGAGCCCGAGGACGTCGGCGCGGCACTCGCCGCGCTGCTCTCGGAGCCTGTGACGCCAGGTCCGCGCCTGGAGGGGGCGTCAAGGCGGAGGTGCCCGGCTGGAGGACCGCTGGTCCCAGCAGCTCGGGGGTCGCGCCGGTCCGTCCCGATAGCCTGCCTGCTCACACGCACTGCGGCCGCTCCAGGCAGCCGCGGGGAAGGCGGCAGACGGTGGACACGTCCTCAGCCGAGATCGAGCAGCGGGCGCTCGGGGTTGCGTTGCCCGAAGATTACCGCACCTTCCTTGCAGTTCAGGGAGCTGTGTCCCGGTTCTTTCCTCCGGCGGACGACTTCCTGCAGCTCTTCCCGGCCGGTGACCTGATCGGCCTCAATGAGGCCGCGGAGCTCGCCGCGCGTCTTCCCGGCGCGGTGATCATCGGCGGTGACGGCAGCCGTGAACTGCTGGTCTACGACGTCCGGCAGCAGCATCCCTCTCTGTACACGGTGGACGTCTCCGCCGAGGGCTGGTCCGATGCCATCCACCAGGCCTCGTCCATCACCGAGTTCATAGCCCGGTTCTCCGAACAGGGCCGGCTCTGAGAGTAGGCGACCATCCGTCTGCGCATCACACGTTCCCTGGCGGCCGCGCTCGCCGCCGATCGAAGCCGGGCCCCTGTCACAGCCGGGGACGCCGTCTTGTCCTCACTGCGGACAGTCCACGTTGCTGGAGGAACACATGAGCGCAGACCACGCACACCTGCCCCCGGGCGTCGAGGTGATCGCGACCCTGCCGGATGCGCAGCCGCGGATCCCGCAGGGCTCCGAGGCCAGGACCATCCGGGTCACCCTGCAGCCCGGCGACGCCGGCGCGCCGCCGCACCGGCACCCCGGGCCGCTCTTCGGCTACGTCACCCAGGGCGAGATCCTCTTCGAGCTCGAAGGCCAGCCGCCCCGGGTGCTCAAGGCCGGAGACGCCCTGTTCGAGCCCGGCGGCGACGTCATCCACTACCAGGGCGCCAACAACCTCCAGGACGCACAGTCCCAGCTGGTGGTGACCATGTTCGCGCCTCCCGGCACCCCCGTGCTGACCGTGGTCGGCGCGGACGAGCTGGCCGAGCGGCGGCACCTGCGGTACAGCCCGTCCTGACGCCCGGGAGGGCGACGGCCTCGCCGCTCCGGGCACGTACGCAGGCGGAGCGGACTGTGCCCATCGGGACGTCCCGATGGGCACGGTTGCCGCCGTCACACGTGACCTAGTCCGCGGACGGTCCGGGTCCGACCGGGGGACGGAACACGGCGGCCTGTCCGTGGTGGGTTCCGTCGGAGTCCTCGAGGTTCCACATACACACGTCCTCGATCCGGAATATCCGGCCGTCCTTGTGCTGCCGCAGACCCTGGTACCCGTCGGCGTAGCCGCGTTCGTCCACCGATGCGAGCAGCGCGTCCCGGTCCTGCTGTGCGTCCGGCGCGGCCGACCGGCGCGACGGGAGGCCGATGAACTCCTCCCAGGTGTAGCCGAAGGACCGCTGCGCGGTGCGGTTGGCGTAGACGAACAGCGGGTCGGCCGACGTGTCGTGCGCCAGCAGCCCGAAGGGCGCCTCCTCGTAGAGCCACTGGGCCGCCTCGGCGTCCGATGCCCACACCGGCGGGCACAGGTGGACGCCCACCAGGCGGCGGTAGCTGTCGAGGAGGAGCGTGGCGAAGCGCGGATCCCCGCGCCGGTCGGACGGCGCGGGGATCCGCCGGGAGGGGTCAGTCACCGTTCTCGACCCAGCTCATGAGCTTGCGGAGCTTCTTGCCGGTGGTCTCCAGCAGGTGGTTCTCGTCGGCCTTCTTGTACTCGTTGTACCGGGGCAGGCCGGCGTTG
>NZ_JARAVL010000031.1:0-125713 GCF_033792725.1 Streptomyces sp. PA03-5A
TCATCAGGGACAAGATCATCGGACACTCCGCAGACCCTGCCGATGAAGATCATTGACTGCCAGCCGACACGCCGATCTCATTCTGAAACGATCAGTAAGTGTCGAGCTCGGTGAAGAGGGTCAGCTGAAGAGCGCCCGGTGCCTCAAGCCGGGAGTTCAGTGAGTTCCAGGGGGTGCGCGTCGGCCCGGCGACCACCTGAGCTCCGGCGGCGGCCAGCTTCGAAGTGGTGGCGGCGGAGTCGTCGACCTGGAAGGCAACCCGAATGTGGCCAGCTACTCGCCGCCCTACCTCGACTTCGTCGATGAAGGCAGCGTGGTTTGGATCAGTCAGCTCCAAGGTGGCTCGGCCGGCATCGAGGATGGTGACGTGTCCGTCGGGAGAGGTGAAGGCGCCGCGCTCGGTCAGGCCGAGGACGTCGCGGTAGAAGTGCAGCGCCGCATCATAGTCGGCTGCCGTGACCACTAAGCGGAGCTCGCGGACAGCGGGTTCGTCGGACACGTCGGCTCCTTGAAAGATCTCGAGTACTGACTCGTCAACCCAGTGATCCGCCGGACGATTCCCCGGCCGGACGGATTCGATGATCTCGCCACCGTTGCACGATCGTGCTGGCCGCAGCCATCAACGAGTCGCTGTGACCTGCGCTTTCGATACACGCCCGAGTGCTGTGACCGCATGGGTTCGCCGGGTTGCTCGTTGATCTCACTCAAGGGCAAGTTCCCGTGCCTATTTCAGGGGTGCGTGGCGTGTACCGGGGGACGGGTGAAGCCCGCCACTCCCGCCGGAGTAGGGAGTACACCAGGTCGTCGCGCCATGCCCCCTTGAAGAACTCCGTTCCGATGAAATGGGCCTCCCGGCGCATGCCCAGCCGTTCGAGGAGCCCGGCGGAGGCGGCGTTGTCCGCGTGGCAGCGGCCGATCACCCGGTGCAGCTCCAGTGCGTCAAATGCCAGGTGCAGGACGGCGAAGGCGGCCTCGGTGGCGAAGCCCTTGCCCTGGTGGGCGGGGTGGAAGACATAGCCGAGCTCGCCCTGGCGGTGTTCCGCGCTGATCAGGACCAGTTCGACCTGCCCGACGACCGTCCCCGTGCCCGGCTCGACGACCGCCAGGCTGAGACAGTCCCCGTCCGAGTCCAGTGTGGTCTCCCGGGCCATTTGCTCCACCGCCACCCGGACGTCCTCCGGTCCGCGCGGCTCCCATCGCATGAAGCGGGCGACGTCGGGCCGGCGCTGGTACTCGCAAACGTCCTCCGCGTCGTCGGGCCGGAACGGGCGGAGTATCAGCCGGGCAGTGGCGATCGGAAGGTCGATACACAACATCGGGCGACTGTACCCAGGCCACTGCGCCGACCAGTCGCCGTGTCACCGGATCGGTGGTGCGCGCGGCACGGCCGCTTCCGCCGCGTTCGGAACATGGACGCCCCTGGCGCTGTGACCGCGTGGGTCGGCTCCCGACCACCAACCCGGCGAACCTATGCGGTCACCGCACTGGTGAACCGGCCCCCACCCTCATCCGGCCCCGGGCTTCACCGCCCGGGGCCAGGAGGAACGGCGGGTCGACTGCCGCCGACTACGGACGGGTGTAGGTCCGGGTCATGACCTCCATGTTGTGACCGTCCGGGTCGGCGAAGTACGCGCCACGACCACCGAACAGGCGGTTGACCCGGCCGGGCTCGGCATGGCCGGGGTCGGCGTAGTAGGTGACCCCCACCGCTTCCAGGCGGGCGATCACCTCGTCGAACTGCTCCTCGGACACGAGGAACGCGTAATGCTGCGACTGGACCGGCTCGTCGAGCTTCTCGTAGTAGTCGAGTGTGACGCCGTTGCCGAGATCGACGGGGAGGAACGGACCGATGGGCGCGCCGACCCTCAGGCCCAGCATGACGGCCAGGAACTCGGCCGACAACTGCCGGTCCCGGGCGTAGACAGCGGTGTGGTCCAGTCGGGCGGGAGCCGCGGGCGGCTGGTTCGCGTACGGGTTCTGCTGGTCGTTCGGCATGGGTGACATCGGTCTCCGGGTCTCGAATTCGCGGGGAACAGGCACCGCGTGGGGCGCCGCGGGGAGACTCGGAAGGAAGGCGGGGCTCTTGCCCGCCTCGTGCTCACGCCGAGGCCGGCGACCCAACTCGTGCATGGCTCAAGGCCGACCCGGCAGTCACCCGATCGAACCTAGTGACTGCCACGGGCCTGGGCAACCCCTCAGAACACCTGCCGGAAGCCTGGTCAGCCGGTGGCGCTCTCGGCGGCCTGCCGGATGATGCGGGCGACGGCCTCGGGCTGGGAGACCGACACCGCGTGGGAGGCGTCGAGTTCCACCGTGCGGGCCTTGGCGCGCTCGGACATGAAGCGCTGCGCCGCCGGCGGGATGTTGCGGTCCGCGGTGGCGACCAGGCTCCACGAGGGGATCGACCGCCAGGCGGCCGCGGTGGCCGTCTCCTCCAGGGCCGCCGCGGCGACCGGGCGCTGGGTGGTGGCCATCAGGTCGGTCACGGACTGCGGCACGTCGGCGGCGAACTGGTCGTGGAAGCTGTCGGTCTTGATGTACAGGTCGGTCCCGGTGCCGCCGTCGGCCAGCGGGAAGGGCACCGCGTCGAGGTTCGGGCCGAGGGTGCTGCCCGGGTAGGCGTTGGACAGCTGCAGGGCGCTCTCGCCCTTCTCGGGGATGAAGGCGGCGACGTACACCAGGGCCTTGACCTTCGGATCCCCCTCGGCGGCCTGGCTGATCACGGCGCCGCCGTAGGAGTGCCCGGCGAGCACGACGGGTCCGTCGACGCTCTTCAGCACGCTGGCGAGGTACGCGGCGTCACTGGCCAGGCCCCGCAGCGGGTTGGCCGGCGCGAGGACCGGATGCCCCGCCTGACGCAGGTGCTCGATGACGCCGTTCCAGCTGGAGGAGTCCGCGAACGCGCCGTGCACCAGGACGACCGTGGGCCTGTGCGGGGCGGGGCGGGCGGTGGTGTCGTTCATGGTGGTTGTTCTCCTTGGGCAGTGCGGGTCGTGTCCTTCGCCGGTGCGCCGCTGGGGTGCCGCCGACACCGAGAAACCTAGCGCCATATTTCCTCGTACACAAGTCGATTGCTGGCAAGGCAAATTTGGCCTTCCCGGCGTCCTTCGCCCTGGCCCGCGTGCGCCACGGGGCGCTCTGCGCGGCGGTACTGGTCGTGGCCCCGCTCTTCGTCCTGCTGTACCCGTACGAGGTGGCGGCCGCCGTCCCCTACGCCTCCGGGACGCTGTGGGCGAGGACCGCGATCCTGACGGGCGTGGCCGCCCTCGCCATCCGCCTCGGTCTGCGTTCGCGTGCGGCCCGGGAGCGCCGCGGGACGACCTGAACCGGCGCCGTTCAAGCGCCGGGGGCGCGGTCTGACGGAGGGTGGGCACCGCGGTGCCCACCCTCCCGACGCCGAGGCGAGAGGGCTGCGAGGACGATGAGGACTACGAGCAGTTGATCGAGTTCGGCCGGGAGTTCCGCACCACCCCTGCGGGGGGTCCACGTCGCCCGAAGGTGAGGCCGGAGCTACCGGCGGCAGTGCGTGCCGCGCCGCCTGATGTGGACGGCCGCCCCCACACGGGAAGCGGCCGAACCCCATTGGTACAACCCTGTCTGCGCATCTTCAGGGTCGGTCCTGCCTGCGTACCGACCATACGAGCCGTGTCCGATGCGTGCACGGCGTGTCAGCTTGCATTCGGCTCGACGGGTGACGGCACGCCAGGTCTGACTGCTGTAGACGGCGCGAAGGTCAGGAGGGTGACAGGCCCCGTGGACGGACGACGCGGACCCACACGCGTCTTCGGCAGGCACCCAGGGGAAAGGGTGGGCAATAGGCCTCCACCGACGGCTAGGCGTTGATGCCCACGTTGCCCGGCACGAAAGCCGACACCGCCAGGAGACCGTGCGAGCAAGGTGAAACGTCGATGGGGAGGTATGCCGTGCGGGCGGCAATCGGAGCGCCCACGATGTATGCGGAGCCGGCACGGCAGACGTCGCTCACCCCTTCCGGCACGCGTTGCCACGCGACGTTGAACGAGGCTTCGCCCGAAGGCTGCACGACAAGGCGGCGAGCGGGTTCAGTGTAGAAGGCTTGGCCGCCATCGTGCGTGATCCTGGTCGCGACGCGACTGCCATTCCTGTCTGCGACGGCAACGGAAGGATAGCCCCACAGCGCGCATGGCCGGGTCGAGGTGTTGATGAGGACGATGAGATCCCGCTGATGTCCCGCGTCGACCTGGCTGTTGCCCAGATGGGCCTCCAGTTCGGTGCACGGCCCTGGTCCCGCGGAAAGGCGATTGTTCGCCCGGGCGGGAAAGTCGGACGTCATGGTGTCGACGGTGACGGTGACGGTGACGGCGGACGCCGAGCGAGAGGGGGCCGCAGCCCCCGGGCTGCGCGTGGCGGACGAGCAGCCCGGGAGGGCTGTCGCAGCACAGACGGCACCCGTCGCCAGCAGCACGCCGGCGCGGCGGCCGGCAGACTTGGTGAGGACCACGGGAAGCTCCCTTCCGGCAGGACGCCGGTCACTTGGGTTCGGGCGGCACCGACGGTGGCGGACCGACAGGTGATGTCCTGGGTCTTCCGGGCTAACGAACCGTGGCCGAAGAGATGACGGCGCCGGCCGCCCGTGATGCGCCGCCGGGGTGACCTTTCACCGTCCGCCCCAGGGATTTCCCGGGTACGGTGCAGCGACGGCGTCGGCCGACCGCATGCGCACCGAATATTTCGCCCCTTACCTTGCGGGCGGTGAACACGGCGGGCACACGTGCTGTCCCGAACGACCGGCCTTCGCGCGGCCCGTCGCCGAGGGATGTCCGATCCCGCGGGCCTTCCGGATTCACAGGAACGTGTCCCCCGGCACTTACGGCTGCCGAGCGGATCGGAAATGACCCTGACCAGCCGAGGAGTGAGCGTTCCAAACGCATCAACAACCGTCACGCAACTCGCCAAGGTCGCCTATCCCCATTGCGTGTAGGGTCACGTTGGTTGTCCGGGAAAGGAACAAGAAAAATGGCGCAGCGCGTGCAGACTCTGCTGGTCGATGACATCGACGGCGGTACCGCTCACGAGACGGTGAACTTCGGCCTCGACGGGCGTGAGTACGAGATCGACCTCAGCGACGACAATGCGGCTGCGTTGCGCGATGCGCTCGCTCCGTTCCAGAAGGCTGCCCGCAAGCAGTCGCGCAGCCGTGGCAGGGGAGTGCCGCAGCAGCGGACGCAGGTCGGTGCCGACAATGCCGCGGTGCGTGCCTGGGCGAAGTCGAACGGCGTGGAGATCAGCGACCGCGGCCGTATCTCGGAGAGCGTCCGCCGTCAGTTCGAGGCCGCGGTCAACGGCTGAGACCCCCACTGGCACGACGGTCCGGCCGGCAGGGACACATCTGCCGGCCGGACCGCGTTGCCCGCCTCACCGCAGTGGACGCCCTGGGTCCTCCTGCCGCTGCGGCGCCGACGCCAAGCGCGGTGGTACTGGACGGGGGTGGTGACCTTCCCGACCAGTGCCGTGGCCGCGGGGCGCGCCCAGTACGGGTCGCGCAGCAGCACGCGGCCGAGGAGGACGGCGTCGGCCCTGCCGGAGGCGACGACGGCCTGCGCCTGGCCGGGTCCGGTGATCATGCCGACGGCATCCCCGGCGCGCGGCTGGAGGTGATGGCCGACACCGATCATTACCTGCCACTCCGGGCTCCAGGGCGACTTCTCGAACTCCTCCTCGACTTCGACGTCTTCGTTGATTGTCGTGGGGTCGCTCAGGCGGGTGATGTGGCGTCATAGGGCAGCGCGGGTCCGGACCCGACCGTCCCCGCCTCATTGCTCGCCATCTTGGAGTTGGTGGCGGGGAACTTCACGGCGCCTGCGTTCCGCACCTTCGCCGCGCTGGTCACGGGGCTGATCGCGCAGACAGGTGTTTGCGTGTTTCTCAGCGGGCCCAGGCGCGCCGTTGTTCCTCTCGTTGGGTGGTGACGTCGGGAATGGCGGCGATGGCTTCCGCGCAGCGGCCCTGCTGGACCAACAAGCGGGCCAGCTCGGTCGCTGACCAGCGGCCGGGGTGCTCGCGGAGGTGGGCGATGGCCTCCTCCGCGCAGCCGTCCTTCGCGAGCAGCAGTGCGATGGTCACGTCCCGGTCGTCGACCTCGTCCGGCGGCAGTGCCTCTATCTCCGCGATGGCCTCACGGCAGCGCCCCACTTCGCCCATCAGCCACCAACGGTTGGAGGGGAGCCAGTACCCGCTCTCCTCGAGGAACTCGGCGCTGCGCCCCTCCGTGAGCTCCACGGCTCTGCCGGGGTGCCCGTGTTCGGCCAGCAGGAGCATCGTGGGCTGGAGGAGGTTCTCGTAGGGGTCGTCGAACGTGGACGCCACCGCCTCGATGGCCTCCTCGAACCGACCCTGCCGGACCAGCAGCTCGAGCAGTTCGTTCCGGTACCTGGTCGCATGCTCGGCGGTGGCGATGAGGCGGCGGAGGTACGCCTCTGCGTCCCCGGCCCGTCCCAGGTCCTCCAGGGCCGTCACGTAGGGGCGGGCGGCGACGGACATCTGGGTGCCGGTGGCGAGCTCGTGCAGCTCCTCGATCCGCCCGTGCCGTACCAGCAACTCGGTATAGAACTCAACGGTGTTCTGCGGCCCGTACCGGCGCGCGGCCACATCCGCGCCAAGCAAACCGATCGCCTCATCCGCCCTGCCGGACCGCTCCAGGACGAGAGCCTGCGCAGGCAGGACCTCCCACAGGCCATGGCCGCCGCACCTGCACTGCTCCTGCCCGCGCCGGAACTCCTCGGCCATCGGGGCGAGCAGCTCCAGCACCTGGTCGTCGCGCCCCTGGCCCTCGGTCATCCGCACCAGGGACCGGAGCACCCATCCGTCGCACAGGTGCGGCACGAGCACGTCGATCGCCTCGTCCACCTGCCCGGCCTTGACCAGTACCTCGGCGTAGTCCGGCCACGTGTCGGGCGTCTCCTCGTCCCATTGCTCGGGGTCCGCCAGCTCCAATGCCTGTTCGATGCGGCCCCACCCCATCAGGACGTCGGCGCCGACTCGGACCGCGGGCTGCCAGCCGGTGGCCGCGAACGGCTCGATCACATCCCAGGCCCGCTCGAACTCACCCCCGGCGCACAGTCCGCGGACCGCGCCCTCGGCGCAGAACCAGTCCCCGCGTTCCTGCGCCGCCTCCACCAGCGTCTCCAGCCCGCCGTGTTCGAGGATCTCGTCCACGATCCGCGGCGGAACGCCGCCGAGATGGACCCGCTGCCACTCGAGATCATCAACATCCACGGGAGCACCCTAGGACCCCCCACTGACACCGCCCCGCCGTACCGGAAGCCTCGTGCACTCGCCCATGCCAATGCCCGCAAGGGCGACTCCGCTCCGTCAGCGCCCCGCTCGTGACGGTCGACGGGGGCGCGGGCAAAGGTGCGACCCGCCTGGAGCCGGCCCACCTGCTCCACGACCTCGGCGCGGTGGACGCCCTGAACATGGACGGTGGCGGCTCGGCCACCCTGGTGTGGCAGAACGCGTTCGCGAACACGCCGTCGGACGAGAGGAACGTCCCGTCGCCGACGCGGTCTTCGCCGGTCCGGGCGGATACCCCCTTCAGTGAGCCGGCGCGCCCGGCGGCGTCCGCTCCGCCGGACGAGGGCGCCGTCGCCTGAGATGCGCCGCCACCGGTCGGAATGGAAACCGGTGGCGGCGCAGGGCGGCTCATCGGAAACTCCGGCCGGGGTCGGACCGCCGACCCCGGTGACCGGGTCGGAGGAACGGAGGGTAGGGGTTGAGCGGATGACGAGGGACGGTGCTGACCGCCTATTCGTTGCCGTGGACGAGCGCTGACCCCAACGGTGTACGCCGGTAACGGATCTCGTGACGGTGTCGCGCCCCGACGACGAGGCCGCTGTCGCGCAGCACCTTCAGGTGTTCGGAGACCGTGGCGGGTGCCCCCGACGAGTCGTGCCAGGGCGGCGCTCGGGAGTTCATGCGTCGGCTGCCAGAGGTTGCCCAGGCCCCGGGCCCGGTAGGCGACCGCCGGCTGCCAGGGCGGCTGCGTGATCACGATCGCCTCGTCCCACTTGAACACGCTGGGCATGAGCAGCACGCCACGCCCGGCGAGCGCGACGTGCCCGTTGCCGCCGGGGTCGCGTACGAGGGTGTCGCCGGTCCAGTGCAACGTCCGGTCGAGATCGGCGAACAGGCCGTCCAGACCGCCTTCGGCAAGGCGCCGCGAGCGGTAGGCGATGTCGGCCTCCAGCGCTGCGCGCACCTGCGGCCACACCGGTTCGACGAGCGCTTGCCACGCCGCGCGCACCAACTGTGTGAGGAGCCCGAGCACGTCGGCCGGGTCGCCGAGCAGCAGCCGCCCGAGTTCGCCGGCCTGGGCACCCGGGGTGTCGAGCAGTGACATCTCGATCTCGCGGCGCACGACGGAAGCGGGCGTGGCTGCCATCCGGGTGAGCTCGCCGTCGAAGTCCGGGGAGGAGGTGAGCGGGGGCAGGGAGAGGAAGTCCGGGGTGTAGCCGCGACGTGGCTGCAGCAGAGTGAGCGGCCGCAGGTCGACCGCCTGCAGACGGGGCAGCGCCTCCTGCAGCCACCGACGGTGATGCGGCCCGGGTCCAGGGCCCCGCGCTCCGGTCGCGATGCGTACTGCGGCGAGGGTCTCGAAGACCGGGGAGTAGGCGAACCGGCAGCGGGCCAGGTCGGACGGCCCGAAGCCGAGGCTGATGCCCACGCCCACCCCCGTGGGTTCCGTGTCCCGAGCGTCGTGCGCCGGCGACGGTGATTCGGCCCGTACCGAATCACTGGTGGTGATCCTAACCGCCTGGCCAGGATTGATCACCTCGGCCGGGACCGGTCGAACTCACCGGGGAATCGAAGGAGTACGGCATGCACGACGTCACCGACCATGCGGAGCCGGGCGGCCGGCACGCCGAGGTCAACCGCCGCGCCGCCGCGCTGTTCGCCGTCATCGACGACCACGAGGAGGCCGCGTTCCTCGCGCAGATCGACGCGCTCGCGGCCGAACTGCCCGAAGGAGATGCCGACGGCCTGTTCCACAGGGCCTGCGCCCGCGACTCCTGGGGCCATTCCGGCGCGGCCGTCCCGCTCTACCGCGAGGCGCTCGAACGCGGCGGCCTGACCGGCGAGAACCGCCGCCGCGCCGTGATCCAGATGTCCAGTTCCCTGCGCAACACCGGCGACGCGGCCACGGGCCTGGCGATGCTGGAGGCCGAGCGCGCCCACGGCCCGGACCACCTCGATGACGCTCTCGACGCCGTCACCGCGCTGTGCCTCGCCTCACTCGGCCGTGAGCGCGAAGGGCTGTCCCTCGTCCTGATCGCCCTGGCCGAGCATCTGCCGCGGTACAACCGGTCCATGGCCAACTACGGAAAGGCTCTGATCGAGGACTGAGCCGGCACAGCCTCGCCGGCACCCCGTACCGCGCACCCCGCCGCGGAACCGGATCGCCGCCCGTCGCGTCGGAGCGACAGCCCACCACGGAAAGGCACGCCGATGCCGAGACCTCACGCACTCCTGCTCACCGCGGTATCAGCGCTCGCGCTCACCGCGACCGCCTGCGGCTCCGATACCGAAACGGCCCCGGAGCCCCGATGGGCCGAGCCAGCGCGGTACTCCTTCACGCTGCTCTCCGAAGGCGGCGAACGCGGTGGCCTGGGCAAGTACCGGATCACCGTGGCGGACGGCAGGGTGGCCGAGGCGGTCGGTCTCGACGAGCCGGCCCGGCAGACCATCGCCCGCGAGCCGCAGAACGTGCGGACCCTGCGCGACCTCCTCACCCAGCTCCGGCAGGCCCGGGCGGACAAGGCGGATGTCGCGGACGCGGTGTTCGCGCCCGACGGACACCCCACCGAGATCCACCTCGACTGGGAGACGAACTCCGTGGACGACGAGGCCGACTACCTGATCACCGAGTACCGCGTGCACCCCTGAGGATCGTTCCCGCTTCCGCACCCCACACCACCCGGGTCGCAGAGCACGACCGTACCCCTGCCCTCTGCTCCTCTACAGCGCCGTCGACGGGAGAGGGACGCCGCGGTCCGCGGCCACGGCGCGGGCCGCTTCGGCGCAAGCCGAGAACCGCTTTCCGGCGCGGTCGACCACCCCGGTCACGGGGTCGTCCGTACACGGGTGGGCACGGTCGCCGTGCCAGGTGCACCGGGCGGCGGACACGCTGCCCGGGTCGAGTTCGGACAGATCGATCCACACCGTACTTTTCTCCATGCCGCACAGACTGGCACCCCCGGCATCCTCCGCGGGCGGGAAAGCGGCCTGCGCCGGCCTGCTCAGCCCTGACCAGGAGGCTTCCGGTCGGACACGACCGCCTCGTTCCTCACCCGAACCCCGTCGATGG
The DNA here is from genome assembly GCF_033792725.1 of Streptomyces sp. PA03-5A. Classification (NCBI taxonomy): domain Bacteria; kingdom Bacillati; phylum Actinomycetota; class Actinomycetes; order Kitasatosporales; family Streptomycetaceae; genus Streptomyces; species Streptomyces sp. PA03-5A. Next base: position 10,343 of record NZ_JARAVL010000031.1, read on the forward strand.
ACCACGCGCACAGTCCCACCAGGAGGGCCCGCTCCGGCCGCGTAGACCGGCAGCGACCGGACGGACGTCTCGCCGACCGCCCGGGGCGGTCGTCAGCGGATGCCGGCCTCGGCCCGCGCGTAGAACGCGGCGAGTTCCTGGGGGTTCTTGGTGTAGACGTCGATCTTGCGCACCGTGCCGTCCTCGACCTGGTGGATCTCCACCATGGTCAGCGGGAACTCCTCACCGGTGGTGTGGGCCGTGAGCGTTCCGGTGAGCGTGCCGACGACGCCGGCCGGCCCCTCGTACACCTCGGCCGCGGTGATGGCGACGGCGGCGTAGCCCATCATCGCGCCGAGGACCGACTGCACGAACACCTCGCGGCCCTGGTGCACACCGCCGTACGGGAGCTGGTTCGGCTCGTCGACGATCACCTCGGGGGCGAGCCTTTCCAGGACACCCGGTACGTCGTCCCTGCTCAGCGCTGCGTACAGCCCCCGCACGACATCCGCGGGGCTCTGAGTCACCGTCTCGGTCGTCTTGTTCATCGTCTGCGTCCTTCCGGTCCTGTCCACCCATGAAGGTGGGGCCCCGGGCGATCGGGGCACACACCATGCAACGCCGGACGGCCGGGGCGGGGGAGTCCCTGCCGTGAGGGGTACTGCCAGGGTCCCCCACGCTTCGCGCGGCCTGCCTACCCTGTCCGTATGGACAACCGGGACGCCGTCAGCGCCTTCCTCCGCTCCAGACGCGACAAGATCACCCCCGAGCAGGCCGGGCTGCCGACGTACGGTCAGCGGAGGGTGCCCGGACTGCGCAGGGGTGAGGTGGCCACGCTCGCCGGGGTCAGCGTCGAGTACTACACGCGCCTGGAGCGCGGCAACCTCAAAGGTGTCTCCGACAGCGTGCTGGACGCCCTCGCCCAGGCGCTCCGGCTCGACGCCACCGAGCGCATGTACCTGTACGACCTCGCCCGTGCCGCGGGACCGGCGCCCGCGGCGCGGGTACGGGTGCCGCAGCAGAGCCGGCCCGCGGTGCGGCCGAGCGTGGCGCGGATCGTCGAGGGGATGCCGCGGATGCCGGCGTTCGTGATGAACAACCGCCTCGACATGTTGGCCGCCAACCCCCTGGGCCGGGCCCTGTACGCGGAGATGTACGCCGACCCGACCTGCGGAGCGAACGTCGCCCGGTTCGCGTTCCTCCATCCCGCGGCCGGGCGGTTCTACGCCGACTGGGAACGCATGGCCCGTTTCGCCGTCGGCGCCCTGCGTGTCGAAGCGGGAAGGCACCCCTACGACCGGGAACTGACGAACCTGGTCGGTGAACTGTCCACCCGCAGCGACGCCTTCCGCATGCTGTGGGGAGCCCACGACGTGCATGTCTTCCGCGACAGCACCAAGCGCCTCAACCATCTTCTCGTGGGCGACCTGGAACTCGATCAGGAAACGATGAGCCTGCCCGACGAAAGCGGCCTGAGCGTGGTCGTCTACAGCGCGCCCCCCGGGTCCGCCGCCGAGGACGCGTTGACGATCCTCGCCAACTGGTCCGCGACCGGAGCGGAGCAGGAGGCGGACCACATCGACGAGCGGCGCAAGGGCTAGCGATCGGCGATGCGGCGCCGGCCCCCACCAATGCGCGGTGCGCGGTGCGGGCCGGCGCCGCCGGAGTGCCGGGGTGCCGCGGTGCCGGGGTGCCGGGGTGCCGGGGTGCCGGACAGGCTGTCAGAAGCCGCAGTACTGGTTGGACCCGTTGTAGGGCAGCAGTGAGTCCTTCACCCATCCGGTGCGGTCGTCGTGCTGGTTGTAGAGGTACGTCCAGGTGCCGTTCTGGCCGGACGTCCAGCAGTAGTAGATCAGGACGTCCTGGTTGTCGGCCCAGCCGACGACCCCGCACGCCGCGCTGGAGCCGCTGCGCATGTTCGCGCTGACGCCCGGCGTCATGCGCACGTCCGTGCCGTCCGTGCCCCAGGCGCCCTGACCGCAGGACGCGTTGGCCGTCGCCGGCCCCGCGGTGCTCACGACCAGGGCCGCCGGTACGGCGAGCACTCCGGCGGCCAGTGCCGCCCATTTCGCCTTGCGTGTCGATCGCATGCTTGATCCCCTCCCGTTGGCGCCGGCGTGGTTCCGGTGGGGCGAACCCGCCGGCGGCGGCTGTCAGAAACCGGACGGCGGTGCGACGTTCGTGCTGATCTTGCCGTAGGTCGAGTTGGAGCCGTAGGCGATCCTGATGAAGATGTTGGTGGCCCGGCCGCTGAAGGTCGCCGACTTCGCGGTGTAGAGGCCGTTGCACTCGCTCGCCTGCGAGCTGGCCCCGGTGGGCGACAGGATCACGTTCGACTTGGCGCAGACGCCGTCGGTGAGGGCGTCGTACAGCTCGAACTTCACCGTCTGCCAGTAGGAGCCGTCGAAGATGTTCTTGCCCCAGGTGACGGAGCAGTTCCGGAGCCTGGCGTGGGTCGTGCCACCGGAGTCGTTGACCCACAGGGACGCGCAGGCCACGGTCGACGTGCGGTCGCCCGTGTCGGCGGCGGCGGTGGTCGGCGCGACGGCGGCGCCCGCGAGCGTCGATCCCAGGGCTAAGGCGAAGGCGCCTGCGGCGCTGGTCAGCGACCTGCGCGACGGACGTACGGACATGGTTCCCCCTCGTTGGTGTGCTGCGTACGGCGGACCGCCACCGGGGCGGCGGTCCGGGCGGTCGGACGCGACCGCGGTGATCACGTCACCGCGATTCGATTCTTTGTGCGAATCGACGCCAGTGTGCTCTATGGATCATGTCCACAACAAGCACCCGTGTACGACACACTGACGTACCGTCAGAAACGATCACCGTGTGCGGGATGCCGGTCGGGACGGCGCACCCCGTCAGGGGCGGCTCGACGCCGGCTCCGGCTCCGGCTCCGGCTCCGGCTCCGGCTCCGGCTCCGGCTCTCGCGGGTGCGCTGCCGCGCGGCGGGGGAGCAGCAGCGGGGTCGCCAGCAGGAGCACGCCGGCCAGGCCGATGGCCGTACGTGCCCCGAGCAGACCTCCCAGCACGCCCCAGACGGCCGTCAGGAGCGCGGTCGAGGCCTTGGTCGTCACCGCCCACGCGGACAGCGTGCGGGCGACCCGGTCGGCCGGGGTGCGCTCGAGGCGGTAGGTGGCGTGGACGGGGTTGAAGATCCCGCAGCAGAAGATGAGCCCCAGCTCGACCCCCATCACCAGCAGCAGACCTCCGGTGCCCGGCCCCAGGAAGGCCAGGCCGACGGGCCAGAGCGCGCGCAGCGCCCCCGTGACGACCAGGACCTGGCGCTGTCCGAACCGGGTGACGAACGGCCGGGCCAGCCGCGAACCGAGCAGCCCGCCGATCGACGGCGCCGCGAAGGCGAGGCCGTACTCCCATGCTGTGAACCCGAGCCTGCCGAGCATCAGGACGGCGAGCAACGGCTGGACGGCCATCACCAGGCCGTTGAACAGGGCGGTGTTGAAGAACAGCGGACGAAGCGCCCGGTCGGCGAGGACGTACCGCCAGCCGTCGAGCAGGTCCCGGGTCCGCATGCGCGTGGCCTGCCGGCGCTCGAGCCGCGGCTCGTGCCCGCCCGTCGCGCGGATGCCCAGGGCCGAGAGCAGGTAGCTGGCCGCGTCGGCCACCACCGTCGCCACCGGGCCGAGGAGCCCGATCGCCGCGCCCCCCAGCGGTGGTCCGATGATCGTGGTCGTCCATGCCGTGGACTCGAAGCGGGCGTTGGCGACGAGCAGGTCCTCGGCCGGCAGCAGGGTCTTCACGTAGGCGCCGGAGGCGGCGCGGAAGGTGATGTCGGCCGCCGCGACGGCGACCGAGACCAGCAGGAGCTGGAGGAAGGTGAGGACGTCGAGCGCGAACGCGGCGGGGATCGTCAGCAGCGCCGCGAACCGCACCAGGTCCATCGCGATCAGCACGTGCCGCTTGCGGCGGAACTCCACCCACGGGCCGAGGGGCACCGCCACGGCCGCGCCCACCGCGGACCCCACGGAGGCGAGCGCGGCGACCTCGGCCGGTCCGGCGTGCAGCACCTGGATGGCGATCAGCGGGAACGCGCCGAAGGCCAGCCACGTGCCGAGCGCGCTGGTCCCGTACGCTGCCCACAGCCACCCGAACCGCCGTCCCAGCCGGTGCCCGCTCCCCATGCCCGACGCCCCTCGCCACTCACCCTGCACAACCGATCCGCGATCGGAATCATCAAAGCGAGACCCGCGGCCTGGGATCAAACAACCGCAGAGCCGTCGGCCACAACCAACGGTTGTGGCCGTAGGGTGCCGACATGGACATCGACACCGTCCGGACCTTCGTCGCCGCCGCCGACGCGGGGCGGTTCCAGGAGGCCGCCGGCGAGCTGGCGGTCACCCAGCAGGCCGTCTCCAAGCGCATCGCCGCGCTGGAGCGCAGCCTCGGCGTGCGGCTGTTCACCCGCACGGCGCGCGGCGCCGAGCTCACCATCGACGGGCAGGCGTTCCTGCCCCACGCGCGCGAGCTGCTGCGCGTCGCCGAGCGCGCGGTCGCGTCGGTGCGCACCGGCCGCCGTCCGCTGCGCGTCGACATCATCGCCTCGCGTGGCGCGGCGTCGGGCCTGATGCGCGGCTTCCACCGCGCGCACCCCGAGATCGAGCTCGACGTGGTGATGCTGTTCGACATCGGCACGGCCGTCGCCGCCATCCGGTCCGGTGAGATCGACGCGTCCTTCCGCGCCGTCGCCGCGCCCGGCCGGCCCCTTCCCGAGGACATCGAGTCCGTCCGGGTGCTCGACGAACCGCTCGAGCTCCTCACCGGCCCCGCCCACGCGCTGGCGAGCGCCCGGGCGGTGACGGTCGCCCAGCTCGCCGGGCACCGGATCTGGATGCCAGGCATCGTGCCGGGTACCGAGTGGGCCGCCTACTACGACGACCTCGTCGCCGAGTTCGGCCTCACCATCGAGGCGACCGGCCCGAACTTCGGTTCCGACGCGCTCCTCGACACCGTCGCCGACACCCCGGCCCTGGCCACCTTCATGGGCGGGAACACCAGCCTCGTCTGGCCGGCGGGCCACGGCCTGCGCCGCATCCCGGTGACCGACCCGACACCCGTCTACCCGCACTCGCTCCTGTGGCACCGCGACAACCCCCACCCGGCGCTGGCCACCCTCCGCGCCCACCTCGCCGCCGCCGCGGCCGGCCACGACGCCGCCGGGACCTGGACGCCGGACTGGGTGACCGCGCGCTGAACGCCGCCGCGTCCGCGATGATCCCGGCAGGACTGCGACGGCGCGGGGCTCGCCCTACGTCGCCCTGCGCTCGCGGGCTTCCGGTTCCTCCGCCGCCCCTCGAGACGGGACACGGGGCCGCGTGAGCGGCGCGAGCCGCTGGACGGCGCTCTCCACGAGTTCCAGGTCCGCCTTGGTGTGGGCGATGGCGGCGTCGATGAGGAGTGCCACCAGAGGGTCGTCGGTGTGGCCGCGCCGCAGGCGGGTGAGACCGGCGAGTTCGGAGAGGTAGGTCTGGCGCTGGGTCTCCACCAGGGCGTGCACGGCGTCGGAGCCCAGTGAGGCGGCTCCGAACAGCTTGAGGAACAACTCGTCGCGGAATCCGCCCGTGCGGACCCATGCCGTGGTCGCCCAGGAGTGCAACTCGTCCTGGCCCTGCGCGGTGAGGGTGTAGCGCGTCTTGTCGGGGCGGTCGCTCTGTGCCACTTGGGACCGGGTGACGTGGCCGTCGCGCACCAGGCGGTCCAGGATCTGGTACAGGTGCCCGATGTTGAGGCCGCCCCACTGCGGGCCGATGGCGTCCTCGAAACGGCCCTTGAGCTCGTAGCCGTGGCTCGGTCCCTCGGACAGCAGTGCGAGCACTGCGTGGTGCAGCGGCATTTTGCGTCCCCTCTGTATTGTGACAATGTACCCCTGCATTGCCGCAATGCATGAGGGGTGGTCGGAAGCATGAGCGTGACCCTGCGGGACGTGTCCCGCCGGCACCCGGGAGTCGTGGCGCTGGACGGCGTCGACCTGGAGATCGGGGACGGCGAATCCGTCGCCCTCACCGGCCCGTCCGGCGCCGGCAAGTCGACCGTGCTGCACCTGGTCGGTGGCATGGACCTGCCCGATTCCGGCACGGTGGAGGTCGACGGCACCGCGCTGACACCGGGCGGGCTCGACGCCCATCGCCGCCGGATCGGCTTCGTCTTCCAGCGCTTCCACCTCCTGCCCGCGCTGACGGTGCTGGACAACGTCCTGGCGCCGGTGCTGCCCCGCCGGGTGGACTTCGACCGGCGGGCCCGCGCCATGGAACTCCTGGAGGCCGTGGGCCTGGCGCAGCGGGCGGGGGCCTTGCCCTCGGAGCTGTCGGGCGGTCAGCAGCAGCGCGTGGCGGTCGCCCGGGCGCTGATCAACCGGCCCGGCCTGCTGCTCGCGGACGAACCGACCGGCAACCTGGACAGCGCGACCGGCCGGGAGATCGTCGACCTGCTGCTCTCGCTGACCGAGCAGTACGGGATGACGCTGCTCGTCGCGACGCACGACGTGGAGGTGGCCGCGAGCTGCGACCGGATCGTGCGCCTGCGCGACGGACGGATCGTGGCCGACGAACGCGTGACGCCGGCCGCCGACGTCCTCGACCGGCTCGGAGGGCTCCGCCCGTGATCGCCATGATCTGGTCCCAGTTGCGGCGTCATCGGGCCCGCGCGCTGGCACTGGCCGCCGGCATCCTCGTGGCCGCGACCAGCTTCACCCTGCTCACCTCGACGGTGACCACCAGTCAGGCGCGGACGACCGAGACCGTCCGGGAGAACGCCCGCTCCGCGTACGACGTCCTGGTGCGCCCCCACGCGAGCCGGACCGCGGTCGAGCGCGGCGACGGACTGGTCGAGGCGAACTTCCTGTCCGGGATCTTCGGCGGCATCGGCCTCGGCCAGTACGACCGGATCAAGAAGATCCCCGGGATCGAGGTCGCCGCGCCGGTCGCCAACGTCGGCTACCTGATGGTGCCGGGAACGCTGAAGGTCGACGTGTCGTCCTTCCTGGACGGCACGGCGCCCGCCCAGCTACTGCGGATCAAGCCGACCCTGACCGCGGGACTGGGCCGCTACCGGACCGCCGACCAGTACGTGTATCTGAGCCGCAATCCGATCGAGCCGTCCAAGACCTTCTCCGACTCCACGTTCCCAGGGCTGCTGGAGGAGCACGCGGACCATCGGACCTATCCGGTGTGCTGGTACTACAACTACAACAAGACCGACGTCCACATCGAGCACACCGACGACGGCGGATTCGGGCCCCTCCAGCCCAATCTCATCCGTGAGGACCGCCGCGAGGCGTCGCCGTTCGACCCCGACATGAACACCTGGCTCACCTGCCGGTCGGGGCGGGACAAGGCGGTCGCCGAGATCCCGGTCTCCTATCCGGTGCTCCTGTCGGCGGTGGACCCCGCCGCCGAGGACCGGTTGGTCGGCCTCGGACGCGCCATCACCTCCGGCCGCATGCTCACCGACCGGGACAAGCCCGTCTGGGGCAGCAAGGAGGGCTGGTCGAACGAGCCCTACTGGACGATCCCTGCCGTGCTCAGCGACCAGACCCTCACCTCCGGGAGGGTGAACGCCACGGTGGAACGGCTGGACGCGGGCGACCCCGCGGCCCTGCGCGCGAAGCTCGGCAGCCCCGCCGCCCACGACTTCGTCGACGACCTTCGCGGCACGCCGGTGGGACGCGTCAGCGCCGACCTGGAGCGGGGCTTTCCCGGGAAGTCCCTCTTCGCCCCGCAGGTCGACAGCTACTGGACGGTCGGCCCCGTCGACTACCGCCGCGCCGGGGCGGGCCTGGCCCCGCGCGCCCGCGCCGACCAGTCCCCGGAGGTGTGGCGCACCAACGCCGACCGCCAGTTCGTCGAGTTCGTGCCCGAGGAGAACACCGGCACCCAGTTCCGCGAGGTCGTCAGCCACCCCGGAACCTCTTGCTGGGGCACCCGCACGTGCGCGCACGAGGACTACGGCAGGACGCCGATCCCGTACCTGACCCCGGTCGGCCGCTACGACGCCACCGAGCTGCCCGGCTTCTCCTCGCTGTCCGAGGTACCGCTGGAGACCTACCGCTCGCCCCAGGTCACCGGCGCCGACGAGGCCGGGCGGACGGCGCTGCACAACCGGCCGCTGCGTCCGGACCGCAATCTCGGCGGCTACCTCGCCGCACCGCCCACCATGCTCACCTCCCTGGACGCGCTCCCCGTCCTCACCAAGAGCCGCCGGCAGCCGACCGCGCAGGACAAGGCGCCCATCAGCGCCATCCGCATCCGGGTCGCCGGCGTCACCGGAGTCGACCCCGCCTCACAGGCCCGGGTCAACGCGGTCGCGGGCCGCATCCGCACCGCGTACCCCGGTCTCCAGGTGGACATCACCATCGGCAGCTCACCGGCGCCGCAGACCATCGCGCTGCCCGGCGTCGACGTCGTCGAGAACTGGACCGCCAAGGGCGTGGCCCTGCGCATCCTCAAGGCCGTCGACGCCAAGAGCGCCGTGCTGTTCGTACTGGTCCTCGTCGTCTGTGCGCTCTTCCTCGCCCAGGCCGCCCTGGCCTCCGTGCGGTCACGCCGCACCGAGATCGGCACCCTGCGCTGCCTGGGCTGGAGCCCGCCGGAGATCCTCCGGCTCATCCTCGGCGAACTCGTGGCCATCGGCCTCGGCGCGGGCGCCGTGGGCGCCGTGCTCGCCTACGTCCTGGGCCTGCTGCTGAAGCTGCCCGACGCGGGGACCAAGGCGGCTCTCGTGCTGCCCGTTTCGCTGCTGCTCGCGGTCACCGCCGGGCTGTTCCCGGCCTGGCGCGCCACCCGGCTCAGGCCCCTGGACGCGATCACGCCCCCGGTGACCGCCACCGGCCGCGCGGCGCCGGTACGTTCGGTCCTCGGACTCGCCGTACGCAACCTGCTGCGGGTACGCGGCCGCACCGCGCTCGGCGCGGCGGGACTGGCCCTGGCGGTGGCGGCCTTCACCGTCCTGCTCGCCCTCACCCTGGGCTTCCGCGGCGAGGCGGCCGGGTCACTGCTGGGCAACGCCGTCGTCGCACAGGCCCGTACCGCGGACTACCTGAGCGTCGCCCTGTCGCTGCTCCTGGGAGCCGCCGGCGCCGTGGACGTCCTGGTGCTGTCCATGCGCGAACGGGCCGCCGACCTCGCCGTCCTGCGCGCCACCGGCTGGACGACCCGTGAACTCGCCCTGCTCAGCTACCACGAAGGTGCCCTGCTCGCCCTCCTGGGCGGCCTCACCGGTGCGGTCACCGGGCTCGGGACGGTCCTCGCGATCGGCTGGGGCACCCTGGACGGGCGGCTCCCGGCCGTCGGCGGGGCGGCGCTCCTCGCCACCCTGGCCGCCGTGGTCCTCGTCTGCGCCGCGCTGGCCCTCCCGGTCCGCGCCCAGTCACGCATCGCCCCCGCCCATCTGCTGGCGGTGGGATGACGGACGCCGGGAACGGCGGGGACACCACCCGCCGTCGGGACCGTCCTGCGGCCCGGGACCCGAGGGCCCCGGGCCGCAGGACGACCAGGGGAGGTGTCGTCACGGCCGGTCGGCCGCCTCCTCCGGCCGAGGGCCGATGTAGCCCTCGTGGACGTCCTGGCCACGGGCGTACCCGGGCTGGAAGCGCACGCCGGCGTAGTGCGAGGCCTTCTCCGCCTCCTGCGCCCGCCGGCCCAGCTCGGAGGTGTCGCCGAAGCCGAGGACGTCGCGGGCGAGCTGGGTGAGCGGCCCGTCGACCTGGTACTCGGTGCGCTGCATGGTGAGCATGTTGATCAGGTAGAGCGGCGTGCCGTTGAACTTCTCGAACATCTCGTGGCGGGTGCCCCACTCGGTGAGGAAGCGCTCGCTGATCTGCCGGAAGATCTTGATCCGGTCCCGGGCGCTGATCTCGGCACCACGCAGCGCCTCCTCCAGCTTGGGGCCGATGTAGGGGTCGTCCAGCTCGCGCTTGGTCGGCTGGATGACCACGCCGCGGCCGCAGAAGTCGATCAGCTTGTTGACCATGTCGTGCTGGTTCTCGAGGTAGTGGGCCCGGCCGAAGTCGATGTAGACGTTGTTCGGCTTGTACAGCCCGCCCGGGGTCTCAAAACCGGTCTCCTCGGCCGCGAGCATGAACGCGCGGCAGGTCTCGCGGAACCGGATCAGTTCGGCGAGCTGCGACTGCACCACGGGCTGGCGGCTGGTGCCCAGGGCCTGGGTGATGAGCAGTGCGAGGCCGACCATGAGTTCGGCGTGCGTGCACTGCCGGATCTGGGTCTCCAGGTGCACCCAGTCGAACTGCCGCTGCGGGTACCACTTGGCGTGGTCGGGGTTGCCGATGTGCTGGACCTGCGGCCAGGGGATCAGCACGTCGTCGAAGTAGACCATCCCGTCGAGCTCGTCACCGATGGTCGCCAGCGGACGGTCGTAGGGGTCGGCGTCGGGCTGGGCCCGCGATTCCCGAGCCACCACGGTCACGCCCTCAGTGGCCAGCGGCACCATCGCGTAGATGGTCTGCTCGGGCGTCTGGCCGGGCCGCCACAGGTTGCCGATCAGGAGGTTGTTGACGAAGGGGAGCGAGGTGCCGATGGCCTTCCAGCCCCGGACGACGATGCCCTCGTCGTTCTCCTCCATGATGCGCAGCATGGGGGTCTCGGCCAGCGCGTCGTCGCGGCCGCGGTCGAACTGCACGTCGACGAACATCGGCGAGATCGCGAGGTCCTTGGAGGTGACCTCTTCCCACTGGCGCTGGATGTTGCCCGAAAGGTCGCGGCGGGGGCCGGTGAAGCGGGAGTTCTCGGCCCACGGCTGCTGGTCGTCGACCTGGGTGAACATGACGACGTTCATACCGGCCGGCGGGCGGGTGAAGATGCCGCCCTTGAAGTGCCGGAACAGGAACTCGGCGTACTTGCGGCGGCGGACGGCGTCCTCCTTCGACCGCGGCAGGAACCAGTGCATCGACTGGCGCTTGCCGTTCCCGTCGATGAAGGTGGTGGTCTCCTGGTGCTCGGGGTCCAGGTGCAGGTCGTAGTACTCGGCGATCGCCTGGGCGTACCCGCGGGTCTTGGGGTGGGTGGTGACGTCCTCGACGAGTTCGCCCCCGACGTAGACCTTGCGGCCGTCGCGCAGCGACTCCAGGTATTCCTTGCCGGTCCTCATGGCGTGTCTCCCGTGGTGCTGTCGTTCGTGTGACGGTGGAAGGTGGCGGCCTCGTACAGGCGGGCCGCCGGACCGGCCGGCGTCATGCCACCGCCTCCGTCATCGCCGGTACCGCCTCCATGTCCACGCCGCGCTGGTAGCGTCCCTGCCCGAACAGCAGGGGGGAGCGGAGGTCGGGCGCGACGACGGCCCGCACGTTGCCTATGACGACGAGGTGGCTGCCCACGGGCCGTGCCTCGGTCGTCTCGCAGTCGAAGGTCACCAGCGAATCCCGCAGCACCGGCGAATTCACCTCGGCCGGCAGTTCGCTGCCCGCGACGACGTGGTCGTCGACGAACTTCACGGTTCCCTGGCGTGAGCACAGCTGTGACACGGGGACTTGGTCCAGGCTGAGCAGGTTGACGGCGAAACGGCTCTCGCGGTGGATGTCCGCAGCGGTGACCGTGCGCTCGTTGACGCACACCAGCACCGTCGGCGGCTCCAGACAGACCGAGGCGAACGCGCTGACGGTCATTCCCCAGGCGCGGCCGTCATGACGGGTGGTCACCACGGCCAATCCGCCGACCACCCGGCGCATTGCGGAGCGGAACACATCGGCATCCGTCGTCCTTTCCGTCGGCCGCGACGCGGCGTCGAGCCGCACGGTGTCTTTCCCGTACGGGCCGTTGCCGGTATTTCCTGATTCCATCATCCGATCTCTCCAAACCGGCGACGGCGCGGGTGCCACCGCCCAGGAGGGGAAACCTGACGCAGTTTCGGCCGTCCGGGCCGCACCGCTGGACCGGGACGCTATGATCTGCGCAACACAACCGTCAAATGCATATGTTGAATTCGCGGTATTTGCGCCGCGAATATATGGACTGGTCAGGGAAGATGAACCTGCGGAACGTCGATCTGAATCTGCTCGTGGCTCTGGACGCCCTGCTGGCCGAGCGCAACGTCAGCCGCGCGGGGCGGCGTCTGGGCCTCAGTCAGCCCGCGACCAGCTCGTCGCTCGCCCGCCTCAGGAAACTGTTCGGTGACCCGCTCCTGGTGCGGCAGGGCAGGGAACTCGCCCTCACGGCAGAGGCCGAGCGGCTGGTGCGACCCGTACGGGAGATCCTCGACCTGGTCGAGCGGACCATGGCGCAGCGTTCCGAATTCGACCCGGCCACGGACGTACGGAGCTTCTCCATCAGCGCGTCCGACTACGCGACGCTGGTATTGCTGAGCCCCTTCGTTCAAGCGGTGGCCGCCGAGGCCCCCGGCGTGACGATCCACGTCCTTCCCCGATCGAGAGATCCGCGGCAATTGCTCGACTCCGATGTTGCCGAGCTGATCATCGAACCGAAAGAGTTGATGGGCGACACCGGATTCCCGTCGTATCCGTTGTTCGGCGACCAATGGCTGTGCGCCGTCGACGCCGCGAACCCGGCCGGCTCGACGCAGCGAATAACGATCGACGAATATCTCCGTCTTCCGCACCTCGTGTACAGCATCGGGCCGGACCGGCAACTCAACCTGGCCGACCAGCACCTCGCCCGGCTCGGCACGCCACGCCGGATCGAGTTCACGGTGGAGAGTTTCCTCCTCGTCCCCTTCTTGATCCGGGGTACGTCCCTGGCCAGCCTGGTCCTTGAGCGGGCGGCACGCCAACTCGCCGCCGCGACAGCCGACATCCGCTTCCTGCCCCCGCCCGTCGCCCTGCCCGACATCCACGAGAGGATGTACTGGCACCCCCGTCACACCAGCGACCCGGCGCACCTCTGGCTGCGCGAGCGCCTGCTCGCCTCCGCGAGTGTCCTCGGCGGCATGGACGGACCTCACACGCGCCAGGACTGACCCACCCGCTCGGTGGTGCGGGCGGGCCGTCCGTGGATCCCGATCGTTTCGCCCGGACCGTCAGCACTGTCATTGAAAGCATTCATCGCCCTCGGGCGTGTGCGTCGCCGAGGTCTGCCACGTCACCGCCGCCGACGCCCCCGGACGTTCCGGGCCCCCGCCGACCGCGCCCCCGCCCTGCCGGCGGCTGGATCTCCGCGTCGTACCTGGTCGGAAACGACCGGAATCGAATGCATGGGTCCGGGTAAGGGGGATATGTGGAATGACCAAAATGGCGGGAGATGGTCCGTATGTCGCGCACACAACCCGGCATCGAGCAGCACCCCGATCTGCTGGAACTTCGCGCCGATTACGAGCGTGCGACCGCGACCCATCGCGGTCAGGCCATCAGGGCCATGGGTCTGCTCACCGGCGTCTATCTGGCCACGTCACCGTGGATCGCGGGTTTCAACGCGCTGTTGGGCTTCAATGCGCTGTCGACGATCGCCGTCAACAACCTCATCGCCGGTATCGCGTACGCCCTGCTCATGGGCGGGGCGGGGCGAGGCTTCGAGCGCACCCACTCCAAGGCCTGGGCTGCGGCGGTCATCGCCCTGTGGACGATCATCTCGCCCTGGTGCATCGCGGGAGATGTCAGTACGTGGCGCACCATCACGAACAACGTGATCGTCGGAGCGATCGGCCTGGTCCTCGCGCTCGCTGCGGCAACAACGCGTCCCGGTGGCGCTCGCGCCCAGGAGCACGGCATGTCACGCACCCCTGGCGGGCTGGGGCGCGGGTGACGCCGACCGGTCGGCGCGGGCCCGGCTGAGGCCCGCGCCCCGCGTCATCGGCGCGGAGCTGCCTCACAGGGTGCGGTCGACCGGACGGAGGGGCAGGCTGGAGGAGCGGAGCACCGGGTGACGACCGTGATGCCCCGCCTTGGGACAGCGGCGGCTCCCACGTGCACGTGGACGACGAGGTCCTCGGCACTGCGTCTGCCCCTGTGCGCCACGCAATTCTCGCCCGTCACGTCGAAGCCGCGTCGTACTCGTCGAGGGCGGCGAGGACTTCCGCGGGCAGGCTGTTCCTCGTGCGTCTGAGGGCGGCGACGATTCGTGCCGCCCGGGCGTCCTCGTCGGCGTCCTCGCGGGCGATGTCGCGCATGCTGTGCAGGTCGTGGACGCCCAGGGCGCCGGTCGGATGGTCGATCCCCGCCTCGCGGAGCACCTCGTCAACGGCTTCGAGTTCGGCGCGCAGCCGCTCGATCTCGGCCCGCCGGGCGTCGGGGGTGCGCAGTGCGTCCACGATGGCGACGAACGCGGAGAGGTGCTCGTCGGCGATGCCGAGGCAGTCGGCGGCCTCTTCGGCTGTCATGTGCGGCACGCGGGAATCCTCTCGCGCCGGCGCCCGGCTTGGCGGGTAGCCGTGGGGCGCCCGGCGAGCCGCTCGGTCGGGCGCGGCCATGAGGTGCTGATCGTCGACGCCGTCCGTGACGAACAGCGGCGCGCCACTCCACACGTCCAGGGCATGGGGTGGCTGCGACGGCGTGCGCTGCTCGCCCGCCTCGGCGTTTCCCCTCATTCCGGCTGAAGCTTTGATTTCCGGCATTTCGTACGGGTAGGTCACCTAAGGGGGAACTTGGTCGCCGACCGAGGGGGCGCGTCGGCCGGCCATTCACCTACTGCACGCGGCAGGAGGGGCATGGACCCGTGGCTGATCTGGCTCATCGCCGCGGCAGGGCTGGCCGTGGCGGAGCTCTTCACGCTCACTGCCGCGCTGGGGCTGCTGGGTGGGGCTGCGCTGGTCGCGGCGGGATCCGCGGCAGTCGGGCTCCCGCTGCCCTTGCAGTTCGTGGTGTTCACCGTCGTTGCTGCGAGCACCGTCCTGTTCATCCGTCCCGTCGTGCTGCGCCACGTGCGCCGGCCCCAGGCGGAGCGGTTCGGCGTAGAGGCGCTGGTCGGCAGGAGCGCCTATGTCGTCTCGGAGGTCACGGGCATGGGCGGCAGGGTCCGCATAGGCGGCGAGGAATGGACGGCCCGGGCCTATGACGAAACGCTGGTGATCCCTCCCGGAACGACCGTCGACGTCATCGAGATCAGCGGCGCCACCGCACTCGTCTACCCCCAGGAGTGAACCATGGAATCGGGGCTCCTCGTCGCCGGAGTGATCGTCGCGCTCTTCGTCGTCTTCACCGTCCTGCGGGCGGTGCGCATCGTCCCCCAGGCACGTGCTCGCAATGTCGAACGGCTCGGCCGTTACCACCGCACCCTGAAGCCCGGGCTCAACGTCGTCATCCCTTACATCGACCGTGTCTATCCGGTGATCGACCTGCGAGAACAGGTCGTCTCCTTCCGACCGCAACCGGTGATCACCGAGGACAACCTGGTCGTGGAGATCGACACCGTCCTGTACTTCCAGGTCACCGACCCTCGGGCGGCCGCCTATGAGATCGCCAACTACCTCCAGGCGGTCGAGCAGCTCACCGTCACCACCTTGCGCAACGTCGTCGGGTCCATGGACCTGGAGAAGGTCCTCACCTCGCGCGACACCATCAACAGCCAGCTCCGCGGTGTGCTGGACGAGGCCACCGGCAAATGGGGGCTGAGGGTCAACCGGGTGGAGATCAAGGCCATCGACCCGCCGCAGTCCATCAAGGACGCGATGGAGAAGCAGATGCGGGCCGAGCGGGACAAGCGTGCCGTGATTCTCGGGGCCGAAGGACAACGTCAGTCGCAGATACTGACTGCCGAAGGCGACAAGCAGGCCGCCGTCCTGCGCGCGGAGGGCAACCGCACGGCTGAGATCCTCAAGGCCGAGGGCCAGTCACGGGCCATCGACGAGGTGTTCCAGGCCGTGCACCGCAACGACCCCGACCCCAAGCTGCTCGCGTACCAGTACATGCAGATGCTGCCCCAGCTCGCGCAAGGCGCGGGCAGCACGTTCTGGGTGATCCCCAGCGAGGTCACCTCCGCACTGGAGGGTGTGTCCCGCGCATTCAGCGAAGTGCTGCCGCAGTCGCCGGCCACGCGGGAGAAGTCCTCGGACGACAAGGCCGCCCAGGCCGCCGCCGACGCCGCGCGGGCCGCAGAAGCGGCTGCCGAGGCCCTTGCCGACGCCGCCGAGGCCGAGGCGCCCTCGGTACGCCCCCCAGCTGACCCCCTCGCCGGTCCTGGGTGAGGAACCGGCGGACCCTCCGCGGGGTCCAGCCCGTCTCAGGCTGCGCCCGTGGGATCCGTCGATCCGGCGGCGCGGCGGTATTCGGCGTTGATCCGCTGGGCTTCTGCGAGCTGGTCCTCGAGGATGACGATGCGGCAGGCGGCATCGACGGGGGTGCCCTGGTCGACGAGTTCACGGGCTCGGGCCGCGATGCGCAGCTGGTACCGGGAGTAGCGCCGATGTCCGCCTTCGGAGCGGAGCGGGGTGATCAGGCGGGCCTCGCCGATGGCACGGAGGAAGCCCGGGGTGGTTCCGAGCATCTCGGCGGCCCGGCCCATGGTGTAGGCGGGGTAGTCGTCGTCATCGATCCGGCCGAAGGAGTCAGCTGCCGTCATTGCACCTCTTTGTGGAACATGTGGAGGGGCCTTGACGCCGTCCCGCCACCAGGGCCCCGAAGGAACTGCTACGCCTGCTGACGGCCCTGGTCCGCGCCGACCTCTTGTTTCCTCGCAATGGTTGTGGTGTGTCTTGGTCGAAGATATACGGATCCGGCCATGCCAGGCATGGTCCCGCTCCGTGGGCCGGCAGGGGCAGCGCCCGAACGACGGCCGGCGGCACTCCCGGCGGGTGAGATAGAGGTCGGTTCCATGCCGAACGTCGACCTGTCGGCGCGTGAGTACGGGGACGGCCGGGGAGTGCCGCTTGCCGTCCACGGACGGCAGACCACGGGAAGCCGCACCGGGCGCCCCACGCGATGAGGGCTCGGCCGGCATGCGCCGGCCGAGCCCTCATGCCGCCATGGTCGGGCCAGGGCGTCGTCCCTCTCCCGGCTACCCGGCGGTGGGGACGCCGAGCAGGGCCGACGCTTCCTGGAGCGGGGTGAGCCCGGGCGCCGGTGCTGTGGCAGGGAGGGCGCGGCAGGTGAAGCCGAGGCGCGTCATGGCCCGCAGGACCTCGCCGGCGGTGAAGTCACGGCGGTCCTGCCGGGTGATGACCTCGCCCACTTGCATGACGGGGTAGTGGCGGCGGCCGATGATCACGGACTCACCGGTGACCGGCTCGGGCCTGATGCCTTTCATCGACGCCACCACCCCGGTCTTGGACAGGTCGAACGCGAAACGGGCGATGACGCAGCGCATGGTGCCTCGCAGGAAGAGTGGGAAGCGATGGGACCGGTGGGCGACGGGTCAGCGTGAGCGCGTGAGAACACCCACGGCGCAGCCGTGCTCGTCGACGACAGGCACGGCCGCGAGCTGCCGGTGGCGCATGATGTGCTGTGCCTCGGTCATCTTGGTCATTGGCGAGGCGAACGGCCCGCCGTTACCGGCGACCTCCCGCAGGCGGACCCGATCGGTGTAGCCGTAGCCGTCACGGACGGCGGTGAGCTGGGCATGGGTGACCAGACTCGTGCACCGGCCGTCCTCGTCACAGACGACCAGATGCCCGGTACGGGCGCTGGCCATGACCGACAGGGCCACCTCGACGGTCATGTCGTCCCAGACCTGCGGTCCGGGCACGTCCATGGCGTCGGCCACCGTTCCGTGGGCGGATTCCGCAGGGCGTGGCAAGGCGTGTGCCAGGGTCAAGAAGTGCCTCCTGGAGAAGTGGATGGGCGGCGTGACGACACGGACTAGGCCACCGCGTCGTAGGCGGGCCGCCGCTGGGCCGTGCGGCGTGCCGCCCGGCCGGTGCGGCGGTCCTGAGCGGTGGCACGGCTGCGCCCCCCGCGGGAGGTGGGGGTGCCGTCCCTGCGTTCGGCAGCCGGTGCGGTGATGACGACCGGGATGCCCGAGGGGGTCTGCGCGCCGGTGATGCGGATCAGGTCGTCCCCGGACGGGTGGACCTCGGTGGTGTGCGGGCGGATTCCGGCGTGCTGCATGAGACGGGCCATGTCGCGGCGCTGGTTGGGCGTGACCAGCGTGACCACGATGCCGGACCGGCCGGCGCGGGCCGTGCGGCCACCCCTGTGGAGGTAGTCCTTGTGGTCGTTGGGCGGGTCCACGTTGACGACCAGGTCGAGGTTGTCGACGTGGATCCCGCGTGCGGCGACGTTGGTCGCCACCAGTACGGTCACGTGTCCCGTCTTGAACTGGGCCAGGGTCCGGGTGCGCTGCGGCTGCGACTTGCCGCCGTGCAGCGCGGCGGCGCGGACGCCGCTTCTGAGCAGGTGCTCGGTCAGCCTGTCGACGGCGTGCTTGGTGTCCAGGAACATGATCACCTGACCCTCCCGCGCCGCGATCTCGGTCGTCGCCTGGTGCTTGTCGGCGGCGTGCACGTGCAGCACGTGGTGCTCCATCGTGCTGACCGCGCCCGCGGAGGGATCCACGGAGTGGACCACCGGGTCGTGCAGGTAGCGGCGGACCAGCCGGTCGACGTTGCGGTCCAAGGTGGCCGAGAACAGCATGCGCTGCCCCTCGGGGTGCACCTGGTCCAGCAGCGCTGTGACCTGCGGCATGAAGCCCATGTCGGCCATCTGGTCGGCCTCGTCCAGGACGGTGACGGCGACCCGGTCCAGGCGGCAGTCGCCGCGCTCGACGAGGTCCCTCAGCCGGCCCGGCGTGGCGACGAGGACCTCCGACCCGTTGCGCAGCGCGCCGGCCTGACGGCCGATCGGCATCCCGCCGACCGCGGTGGCCAGCCGAAGCCTCATCGAACGGGCGTAGGGGGCAAGCGCGTCGGTGACCTGCTGGGCCAACTCCCGGGTGGGTACGAGCACCAGGGCCAGTGGCTGCCGGGGTTCGGCGCGCTGTCCGGCGGTGCGGGCCAGCAGCGCGAGGCCGAAGGCGAGGGTCTTGCCGGACCCGGTCCGCCCGCGGCCCAGCACGTCACGGCCGGCGAGGGAATTGGGCAAGGTCGCCGCCTGGATCGGGAACGGCACGGTCACGCCTTCGGCGGTGAGCGCGGCCAGCAGCGGCCGGGGCATGTCGAGATCGGCGAACGCCCCGGCGGCGGGCAGTGCCGGAGTCGCCGTGTCCGGCAGGGCGAACTCCCCCTGCGGTGCGGCGGGGCGACGGCGTCGGCCCCCGGGACGGCTCGGGTCGGTGAAACGGTCGTTCGTACGTGTACGGCTCATGCAGAACCTTCCTTGAAGCGGCCGCATCAAGGGATTCCGCTGCGATGAGCAGGACGGAGAATCGCAAGAATGGGCCAAGCAAATGCGATGGCGAATTCAGCCGGCGGGAGAAGTCCGCGGGCCGAGGCGCCGAACGGGTGGGGTGATCTGGTCCGCGTCCGAAAGACCGGGGTTACGGGCGTCGGGGAGCTCTGACGGATGTGCATCCGGAGCCTGACGGGAACGTCCGTTGCCGGCGGGATCGCGGCACCCTCAAAATCGTGGGACCAGTGAGGTCGTCACGGCGTCACCAGGGCAGGGTGCGTCCTGATGTGCAGCAAGCTGGGGCCCGCACCCAAGGTGCGGGCCCCAGCTGCGATGCGTGCGCTCGGCGTCAGGCGGGAACGATGTTCTCGGCCGTGGGGCCCTTCTGGCCCTGCGCGATGTCGAAGCTCACCTTCTGGCCCTCCTGCAGCTCGCGGAAGCCCTGGGCGGCGATGTTCGAGTAGTGGGCGAACACGTCAGCGCCGCCACCGTCCTGCTCGATGAAGCCGAAACCCTTTTCCGCGTTGAACCACTTCACGGTGCCAGTAGCCATGTGGTGCATCTCCTTTGGGGCAGTGCCCGGAATCCGTACTGTACGGACCCCGCGTCGCCGCGATGATTGCCCCGCCAGCAAATGAACCGGAATTTTGGGAACCACAACTGCAACTTATTCGAGAGTAGCATGGCGCGATCGGCTGTGCACGGTTAATAACCGGGCGCCGCCCTGGCGTGTGAGAAACCTCATCGCGCGTCGCGCTAATTTCTCACTTCGCGAGCACAGATATTCAGCTTCCCCGGACAATACCGTTCGGCATGTCGCGCCGCGCACCACGGCCCGGCGACGGTCGGCGCTCCGCCTCGCGTGCCCCCGCGCGCACGGCCGGATCCGGCGCGCCTGGAGGCGGGCCTCCACGGGGCGGCCCGCGGGCGGCCGACGATCCGGTCGGCGTGGCGGGATGGAAACGCATCACGCCAGCGTTAGACAGATCTGTCTAGGGAAAATGAACAGACCGGTCTACTCAAGATGGGGACGGTGGCATGCCCGAGCAGCCCACCTCGCAGGACCGCGGCAACGTGGTCACCACGCCGGCGGCCGATGCCGGCCCGGTCGGCGCGGAGACAGGGGGCCCGGCCCCGCTCACCTCGGCAGCGCCCAAGCGGAGAGGGCGCGTCGCAGGCGGCGTACTGCCTCAGCGCGCGGCCTTCTACCTCCTGGCGTCGATCGTCGTGTCGTTCCTGG
The DNA here is from genome assembly GCF_033792725.1 of Streptomyces sp. PA03-5A. Taxonomy (NCBI): domain Bacteria; kingdom Bacillati; phylum Actinomycetota; class Actinomycetes; order Kitasatosporales; family Streptomycetaceae; genus Streptomyces; species Streptomyces sp. PA03-5A. The sequence continues at coordinate 30,736 of NZ_JARAVL010000031.1, forward strand.
CGGGCTCAAGCGCCCCCACCCCGCTCTACGCGGTCTACCAGGCGGAGTGGGGCTTCAGCCCGGTGACCACCACGCTGGTGTTCGGCGTGTACGCGATCGCGGTCCTGGTCTCGCTGCTCACCCTGGGACGGCTGTCGGACCACCTGGGCCGCCGCCCGGTCCTGCTCGCGGCCCTCGCCGCACAGGCGGCCGCGATGGTGGTGTTCGCGACGGCCCACGGCGTGCCGGAACTGATGGTCGGCCGGGTGGTCCAGGGACTGTCCACCGGTGCCGCGCTGGGCGCGATCGGGGCCGGGATGCTGGACATCGACCGCCGCCGCGGGACCGTCGCCAACTCCTTCGCCCCCGGTCTCGGCACCGCCACCGGCTCTTTGGCGTCGGCGTTCCTCGTGCAGTACCTTCCCGCGCCGACACACCTGGTCTACCTGGCCCTGCTCGTCGTGATGGCCGTGCAGGCACTGGGCGTCGTCCTGATGCGGGAGACCCTCACACCCACCCCGGGCGCGCTCGCCACCCTGGTACCGGACGTGAAGCTCCCGAGGACCGTGCGGCGCGCGGTGCTCAACGCCGCCCCGGTCCTGTTCGCGGTCTGGGCCCTCGCGGGCTTCTACGCCTCCCTGGGCCCGGCGCTCGTGCGGACCCTGACCCATTCCACGTCGGCCGTCTACGGCGGACTGGCCCTGTTCGTCCTGGCCGGGGTGGCCGCGGCCGCCACCCTCGTCCTGCGTACGGCACCCGCCCGCGGCGTCATGGTCGGCGGAATCATCAGCCTCGTCGTCGGCGTCGGCCTCACCCTGGTCTCGGTGCAGAACGGCTCGCCCGCCCTGTTCTTCACCGGTTCGGCCATCGCCGGCATCGGCTTCGGCAGCGGCTTCCAGGGCGGCATCCGCACCGTGATCCCGCTGACGGCCGCCCACGAACGTTCCGGAGTGCTGTCCCTGCTCTACGTGGTGTCCTATCTGGGGATGGGAGTGCCGTCGGTGATCGCCGGCTACCTCGTCGTCCACGCCGGTGGCCTGCTCGCCACCGCCCGCGAGTACGGCGCGGCCGTCATCGTCCTGGCACTGCTGGCCCTGCTCGGTCTGCTGACGGAACGGCGCAGCAGCCGTTCGCGACCCGTGATTGCCTAAAGTGAGCCTCGAGGCCCGGACGATGGCACGAACCAGCAGGGAGGCTGCGATGGTTGCCGACAGCACCAGGGCGCACGACGCGCGCGCCGAGGTCAAGGCTCCGGCACGCGAGCGTCTGCTGTCCGCCGCCAACGAGCTCTTCTACGCCGAGGGTGTGCAGAGCGTCGGGATCGACCGGATCATCGAACGCGCCGGGGTGGCCAAGGCCTCCCTCTACAACACGTTCGGCAGCAAGGACGAGCTGGTCCACGCGTACCTGAAGTCCCGGCACGCCGCCACCTCCGCCCGCCTCCTGGCCGCCCTCGAGCGCTTCGAGAACCCCCGCGACCGGCTGCTCGGCGTCTTCGACGCGCTGTCGGAATCCTTCAAGGGCCCCAGCTACCGCGGCTGCGCGTTCATCGCGGCGAGCGCGGAGGCCGAGCCGGGCAGCAGCACCGAACAGGCCTCCAACGACTACCGGGCATGGGTACGGAGCCTGTTCACCGACCTCGCCCGGCAAGCCGGCGTTCCCGACCCGGAGACCCTCGGCCGCCGTCTGCACCTGCTCTACGACGGGTGCGCGGTCTCGGTCCGCATGGACGGCGACCCCGGCGCCGCCGCCGCGGCCCGGGCCACAGCCGAGGTCCTCCTGGACGCCGCCCTGACCCCGGCGCCGCAGGCCGGCCACCGGGGCTGAGGCGTACAGCAGCGGTTCCTCGCCGTCCGCTACGAGGCGGACGTTCGCATCGCGGCTCGGTCGGAGTCGCTGCGCAGGACGCAGAATTCGTTGCCCTCAGGGTCGGCAAGGACCGCCCAGCCGGCGCCGTCGGGATTCCGGAGATCGGCGACCATGTTGGCACCGAGGCCCAGCAGCCGTTCCACCTCCTGCTCGCGCGAGGTCTCAGGGCGCAGACACAGATGGATCCGGTTCTTGACCTTCTTGGGCTCGGGCACCTGGTTGAAGTACAGCACCGGGCCCTCCGCGAGCATCACCTGAGTCTCGCGGTCACCCGGCTTGTCCTCGGGATGCAGCGGACGCCCGGTCACCCCGCTCCAGAACCGGGCCAACTCGTAGGCATCCGCGCAGTCAATCGCCACGTTCTGCAAGACCGAAACCATGCGCGCAAGCCTTCCCGACCCCCACCCCGGAACGCCACCGAGTTCTCAGGCGGACGGCCGCCGGCGGCGGCCAGGGGGCTGAGGACGTCGCGGCACGTACGGTCTGGGCCCGGTGGGCCTCGTCGTTTTCGGCGTTGACCGCCTCAGCACTCTTCCGCTGTCCGAACAGCGGCTCAGCGGTAGTCCTCGGGGTGGCCCTGCATCCAGCGGTTGATCCGGTCGCGCGTCGCCACGAGTTCGTCCTGGTGCGCCTTGAGGTTCTCGAAGGAGGTGTCCGCGCCGAGGAGGTCGCGCAGATCCGTCATCCAGGCGAGGGGCTCGCGGAAGTGGCCGGGGCCTTGGGGATCGGCCTTCATCGCGGCGTCGAGTTCGACGAGTTCGTCGTGCACCCGGGTCAGGAAGTACTCGCACTCGCCCCGGGACGTGGTGGCGGTGCAGCCGGAGTGGTAGGTGGCCTGCAAGGTGGCGAAGGCGTCGCGTACCTTCTCCACCGGTCCCGCCGGCTCGGCGTCCGAAGCAGACGCGGACGCGGACGCCGAAGCGGCCGCCGGCGCGGGGGTGCCGCCGGCTGCCCGGTCCGTGCCGGTGTCCGATGGGGCAGAGCACGACAGCAGCAGCGCGGCGAGCGGGAGGACGAGCAACGTGGCGCCGGGCAGGCGTCGTCCGGGTTCTTTGATCATGGCGGGTACGACGTACGCCGGGACCGTACGGTTCCCGACGGCATACGGGAAACCGCCGTGACTACTGCTGCAGGGCGTAGCGGAAGACGCGGGAGTCCCGTACCTCGAAGCCGAGCCGCTCGTACAGCCGGTTCGCCGCCTGCCGAGAGGGGCGCGAGGTGAGATCCACCGTGCGGGCTCCCGCCGCGTCGGCCAGGCGCACCGCCTCCTCGGTGAGGGCGGCCCCGACGCCGTAACCGCGGGCGGCCTCATCGACCACCACGTCCTCGATCCAGGCCCGCATCCCGGTCGGGAGGGGAAACAGGACCAGCGTGAGCGTCCCGACGACACGGCCGTCGACCCGCGCCACCAGCACCGTGTTCGCCTCTGCGGCCAGGAGCCGTCGGAGCGTCTCGTGGGTCAGCGGCGCGGCGCTGCGGGACAGTTGGGGCAGCAGGCGGGTGAACGCCTCGACCATCTCGTCGTCCGCCTCGCGGACGACCGCAACCTCAAGACTCATGATCCGGTTCCTATCCAGGCTGTCACGGCACCGGACGGCCTCGGCGACGCCCGGAGGTGCGGCCTCGTACGGCCACCGCACCAGTCTTCTCACGATCGGCCCGGGCGGCCATTCCTGCTCATCCAGACGTGGGCGGGGCTGTCGGTGCCACGATCGAGCCGTCCGGCCGCGGGACGGCCGGGCGATTCAGGGGGCCCCGGTCCCGGCGACCGGGTGCCGCCCGTGTGGTCCTGCTGCTTCCGCCTTCCCTGCGCTCAGCCGCCGTCCTCGTCGTCCCCGGTCATGTCGTACTCGTCCACGTCGAGCTCGGCGCCCGTGGCGCTGAGGAAGTCCAGGACGTCGCGGTCCAGATGCCAGCCGAACAGGTTGGGGGCATCCGCGTGATCGGGCTGGTCAGGGTCGGTGTCGTTGTGGTGGCGTACGACCTGGAGAACCGCTCCGCCGCCGTGGTCGGCCAGGCGGCTGGCGAGGTCGGCGATGCGGTCCGTATGGGGCTGGAGCCTGTCGAGAACGCGGGCGATCTGCTCGTCGACGCACAGGTTGGGTTCCCGGCAGACGGCCTTCCAGTAGTGGTTGACCGGAATCGCTCTCGGTGTGGTGCGTCTGCTGCCGCGAATGGACACGTCGTCAGGAGCGATGCCCAGGTGCGCGGTCATCTCATCTGCCGAGGTATGCCGGCTGAACAGCGCGAAATAGGCGTACTGGCCAAGAGGCATCCCGGGAGGACAGCCGCGCGGGAGGCGGGCCGAGCAGGATTATTCGGTGCCCGGGGCCGGGCGTCACACGCCGCGATCCCCCTTCCAGGAGTGAACGCATGCGCCCGGCACCACGGCGTCAGTCACCGTCGCGGTGGTACGCGGCGAGGAGGAAGGTCCAGATCTCGCTGATGGTGGGGAAGCAGGCGACGGCGTGCCGCAGCCGCTTGAGGGGATCTCGCCCGCGACGGCGACGGTCGCGGAGTGCAGCAGTTCACTGACCCCGTGGCCGACGAAGGTCACCCCGAGCAGGACCTCGCGGTCGGTGTCGACGACCATCCGGGCGTGACCGCGGTAGCCGTCGGCGTAGAGGTTGGCGCCCTGCGCGGCGGTGAAGTCGAGGTCGACGACCTTGACGGGGAGACCGGCCGCCGCGGCCTGTGCTGCGGACAGGCCCACGGCGCCGGCTTCGGGGTCGGTGAAGAAGACCTGCGGTACGGCGTGCTGATCGGCCGTGGTGGCGTGGTCGCCCCACGGGGCGTCGTCCAGGGGACGGCCGGCGGCACGCGCGCCGATGGCGTCGCCGGCGGTGCGCCCCTGGTATTTGCCCTGGTGGGTGAGGAGGGCGCGGTGGTTGACGTCGCCGAGCGCGTACAGCCACTCGCCCGGGATCTCGCGGACCAGGCACGTGGTGTCGGCGTCCAGCCAGGACCCCGGGGTGAGGCCCACGGTGTCCAGACCGATGTCGTCGGTCAGCGGGGCGCGTCCGGTGGCGAACATGATCTCGTCCGCTTCCAGTTCACTGCCGTCGTCCAGGATGCAGGTGACCGGCCCGGCGGGGTCGGGGCGGCGCAGGGAGGTCACCCGGACGCCGATGCGGACCTGCGCGCCGGCGTCGGTCAACCCGGCTGCGACGAGCTCGCCGGCGAAAGGCTCCATCCGGGGGAGCAGAGGACGCCTGGCGAGGAGGGTGACCTGGGAGCCCAGGCCCTGCCAGAGGGTGGCCATCTCCACCCCGACCCCGCCACCGCCGACGACGATCAGGCGGCCGGGGACGGTGCTGGAGTCCGTGCCGTGCCGGTTGGTCCACGGCCGGGCTTCCCCGATGCCGTCGATGTCGGGCAGCACCGGGCGGCTGCCGGTGGCGATGGCGACCGCGTGCCGCGCCGCAAGGGTGTGGCGGGAGCCGTCCGCCGCGGTGACGGTCACCTTCCGCGGCCCGTCGAGCCGGCCGTGGCCGCGGAAGAGGTCGGCGCCGATGGACTTCACCCAGCGCGCCTGGCCGGTGTCGTCCCAGTCGGTGACGTAGTGGTCCCGGCGGGCGAACACCCTGCCGGTGTCCAGCGACCCGGTCACGGCCTGCCGGGCGCCGTCGACCCGCCGCGCGTCGGCGACGGCGATGACCGGGCGCAGCAGCGCCTTGCTGGGCACGCACGCCCAGTACGAGCACTCCCCGCCCACCAGTTCCCGTTCCACCACGGCCACCGAGAGTCCCGCGGCGCGGGCGTGTTCGGCTACGTTCTGCCCGACCGGGCCGGCTCCCAGCACGATCACGTCGTAGGTGCCGTGATCCTGGATCCCGGATGCTTCGGTCATTGCTGCCTCACTTCGTTTTCGGTGCTGATCCGCAGGTGGCATCGCGGAGCGTCCTACGACCGGACGCGCAGCGAATACAAGAAGACATCACGCATCATGCGGGCGCGCCACTGGATGAGAATGTCCCTCGTCGCGATCCCATGCCTTCCCTCCTGACGGCCGACCTGCCAATTGGGTGGCCACCGTCCCGACGCCACGTGCAGTACGGCCGCCTTGCGGGCGGAAGAGCATCGGGCTTACGGGCCCAGTGTCGCAGCACCGGTCCGCCGCTGTGCGGATGCCTGGGGAGAATTCCATTCGATTTACTTGTGGCCGGGTTTCACCATCCGAATGGCACGCACATCGCAGTTCGCGGCCCGGACGCGACGCCGACGGACCGGCAGAGCATCCCTGTGCCGTCCACAGTGGCGAACGACTGCTCGACCGGGCTCTGCCGGATGGCGCGGAGCCACCGATCGGCTTGAGATCTCCCTTGTGTGGACACTTTTTGAGCGAAGGCGAAGAATGGGCGATGGAAATCCGATGAATTGGGCGGCATCGCGGATGGCGGGATGAGCGCCGGAAATCGCAGATCGGAGAGGAGGACGGAATGACAACGGATCCCATGAAGGGCGAGCAGGCATCGCTGGTTCTGGTCCACGCGGCCTGGGCGGACGGGTCCAGTTGGTCCCGGGTGATCACAGCGCTGCGGGCGAAGGGAGTGCAATGCCACGCCGCGCAGTTGTCGTTGACTTCCGTCGAGGACGATGTGGCCGCGGTGGAGAGGACGATCGAGCGGGTGGCGGCCGGCCCTGTGGCCCTGGTGGGCCACGCGTACTCGAGCGCTGTCATCAGTTCTGTGCGAAGCGAACAGGTGACGGGGCTGGTGCACGTGACCGGTCTGACACCGGCCGAGAAGGAGACCGTCGCCGACGTCTTCCACCGGGCGGCGCCTGACCCCAGGGCTCCCGCGCTCGAACCCGACGCGCACGGCTATGTGTGGCTTCCCGACACCGCGTTCGCGGAGGTCTTCGCTCAGGACGCCTCGCCGGAGGACCAGGCGGTACTGGCTGCCGTGCAACGGCCGATCGCAGCAGTGTGCATCGGCACGCCACTGGGACGCCCGCTGTGGGCCGACCTGCCGAGTTGGTACGTCGTGGCGGAGAAGGACCGCATGATCTCGCCCGGGACGCAGCGGTTCCTGGCCGAGCGGATGAACGCCCACGTGCGGTCCCTCCCCAGCGGACACGTACCGATGGTGACCGCGGCCGCATCCTTGGCGGCCCTGCTGCACGAGGCGGCTTGCCAACTGCGTTGACCATCAACGGCGTCCGGGCCCCGGATGCCGGCGCACCGGGCGCTCACGCCCTCCCTCGTCCGGGGCCGTGACGCAGGCTACGGTCAACGCAGGACCTGCGCGGCCCACTTGGCGTCTGGCTGGTGTGAGACCACGCAGGAAAGCACTGGACGAGCTCGACGAGGAACGCCTCCTCCGTCTGGTGGCCAAAGGCGACCGCGGGGCGTCCGACCCACCGGCCGCACTCCCTGCGAATGCCGCAGCGGCACGCCGCACCGCCAGGCAGGTCTCCTGCGGGACTTCGGCGACGATCTGCTCGTCCGCGCACTTGTGGCGGAGACCGGCGGTACGGTCACGGCCTGGCGCTCGACCTGAGCCGGCCGGCCGACATCGCCGCCGCGCTCGAGCCGGTGCGGCACGTGGACCGGGTGGCTCTGGTCGGCATGGTCCGCGACATGAACACGGCCCGCACCTATGACGTCGCCACGGCGACGACGCTGGCCACGACGAAGATCGTCGGCTACACGACCGTGGTCGCCTCGCTGTATCCGCGGATGTCCGCGGACGCCTCGGTACTGTTGTTCGGTGGCATGGCCAAGGACTTCCCGTACCCGGGTTCGACCACGCTGACGGCGGTCAATGCCGCCGTGCAGGGTCTGGTGCGTACGCTGAGCGTCGAACTGGCACCGGTGCGGGTGAACTCGCTGCACCCGTGGGCCATCGCGGACAGCCCGTTCGTCGCGGGCAACGAACAATTGCAGGACTCCGCCCGGAAGATGACGCTCACCGGACGGCTCGCCACCATGGCGGACATCGTCGACGGTTGCCTTTTCCTTCTCGAGAACCCGATGGCCAACGCCATTGATCTCACCTTGAACGGTGGTATCGCCTGACGCCATAGGCCGCACCGCTGTGCGGTCGGTGATGCGCCGGCGGCGAGCAGCCCCGGGACCGTTCGGAGCGGCCCGGGGCGTGCCGTCGGGCTGGTGAATTGCCGTGGAAGTTTCGCCGACGTTCTGCCGAACCGGCCGGTGCTGGACGGCGTTTCTTTGATGCAGGTCACATGGCCGGGCTTCTGGACCGAGGTACTGTTAGTTGACCGTTAAACCAGTTCTGATGGGTGTGCTTGTCGATGACCGAGAATCGTCCGAACTCGTCTTCCGAGACCGCGAATGCCGGTGTCCTGATGCAGATGCTCAGCGGCTACTGGGTGACTCAGATCGTCCGGGCCGCAGTCGAGCTTTCCCTTCCGGACCATCTGGCTGATGGGCCCCTTGCCGCAGAGGACATAGCCGAGCGCGAGGCCAGCGATCCCGCGACCACCTACCGGCTGCTGCGTGCTTGCGCTTCCCTCGGCCTGGTGGCCTACGAGGGCGAGCGCCGGTTCTCCGGTACGCCCCTGAGCCGGCTGCTCCGTAGCGGGGTGCCGAACACCCTGCGGGAGGTGGCCCTCACGTGGGGCGGTCCCTCCCACTGGCGTGCCTGGGAGCGGTTCCCGGAGGCCGTCCGCAAGGGCGGCACCCAGATCGAAAGCGCGCTCGGCACGGACTTCTTCACCTACCTCGGCGACAACCCTGCCGAGGCGGAACTCTTCTCGGTCGCCATGTCCGGCATGGCGGAACGGCTGAACGGCGACCTCACCGAGGCGCTCGACACCACCGGCGCCACGGTCGCGGTCGATGTCGGCGGTGGCACGGGGGCGCTCGTGCAGGGGCTCCTGCTGGCGAACCCGGACCTCCGAGGGCAGAGCCTGGACCTGCCCCACGCCGCTGCCGGGGCGCAGGCGGCAGCCGAGAAGCGGGGGGTGGGTAACCGGTTCACCGCGGTCACCGGAGACTTCTTCGAGTCCGTCCCGCCGGCCGACCTGTACCTGCTCAAGATGGTTCTGCACGACTGGAACGACGCCGACTGCGTCAAGATCCTCGAGAACTGCCGTGCTTCCGCACGGCCGGGCGCGCGGGCCGTGGTGGTGGAGAACGTGATCGGGGAGATCGGAGCGCCCGGCTTCGAGCCCCTTGCGGACATGCACATGCTCGCGATGCTGTCGGGGCAGGAGCGTGACCTCCCCGAGTTCGACGCGCTCTTCGCCGCATCCGGGTGGAGGCGCACCGCCGTCACCCCGACGGGATTCCAGTTCAAGATCATCGAGCTGGAGGCGGTCTGAGACTCCGGAACTCCCGCCTCCCGCGCCAGACGACGGGAACCAGCCGACCGGCCCCCACCGCTCCCTGCGGTGGGGGCCGGAGGCATGAGCCGTGAAACCGGCCTCCTACTCGGTGCGCAGGGCCGTGGCGGAACGGGCCCTGGCGGCCCAGCCGGCGGGCAGCAGCGCGCCCAGGGTGGCGATGAGCAGGCCGCCGAGCGCGAGCGGCAGCAGTTCGGCCCCGTGGTAGACGGCGATGACGGAACCGGGCAGGCGCAGCCCCACGCTGTCGCCCATCGCGGGGATGACCCAGCCGTGCAGGGCCACGCCCAGCGGAACGCCCAGGACGCCCGCGACCAGTCCGGTCACGACGACCGAGGTGATGACCATCGCGACGGTCTGACGGGGGGTCATGCCGAGCGCCTTGTGGACACCGAGCTCCCGGACGCGCTCGCGGGTGTCGAGCAGTACCCCGTTGAGCACGCCGAGCGCGGCGACGGCGACGAGCATCAGCGTGAGGACCACGGACAGCGCGTTGAGCGTGACGACCATGTCGCTGCCCGAGTCGAGCCCGCCGGCCCGGGCGGTGACCCCCAGCGGTCCCAGGTGCTTGTTCAGCGCCTTGACGTAGCCGGTCACGTCCGTGCCCGGCGCGACCGCGATGTGATGGCTCGTCTCCGTCAGGCCGGGACGCGCGGACGCCAGGGTCGAGGTGTCGGTGAAGACCTGCATGCCGCCCTTGCGGGTGTCCAGGACCTCACCGACGATCCTGACCGTGACCGGCTCGGCCAGGCCGTCCAGGGTGACGGTGTCGCCGGTGCGGGTGCCGGTGGCGGTCAGGAACGGGGTCGGGACCACGGCCTCGCCGGGCCCGTCGATCCATCGGCCCGAGACCATCGTGTAGCCGCCCCAGGAGGCGTCGCCGGTGAAGGCGATCACGTCGACGGTGCCCGTCAGGCCGGACACGGTCGCCCGTACCGTCGCGGCGCTGTAGTACCTCCCGGTTCCCACGGCGGTCCCGATGGCCCGCACGACCGCGGCGGGATCGGCCGAGGGCCGGGCGGGCCGCTTCCCAGGGACGGGGCCTTGAGGCCCGAAGTCCGGCAAGGGCGCGGGTACGACGACATCGGCGGCGTCGTGTGCCCTGGCTTTCATCACCTGGCCGAGCGAGGCGCTCATCCCCACGGTGAATGTGACGGCGACGGCGCCGAACAGGATCGCCGTGCCCATGGCCAGCGCGCGGGCGGGCCGCACGAAGGGCCGGACCAGGCCCAGGGCCACCGGCTGCGGCAACGGCAGCCGTCCCGCCAGACGTGCCGCCCACCGGCCGCGCCCTGCCGAACCGGTACGCCCCACCTCGAGCGCGTCGACCGTACGCAGCCGGCCGGCCCGCCAGGCACTCGCCCACGCGGTGGCCGCCACCAGGACGAGCACCCCGGCGATCACCGCCAGGTCGACCCAGGGCGCGACGGCCAGGGACGCGGTGCCGTACACCTCCCCGGTCTCGGCCAGCACGGGGACGGCGAGCAGGTGGCCGGCGAGGACACCGAGGGCCGTGCCGACGGCGGCCGGGATCAGCGCCTGCCCCACGTAGGCCCGTACGACCTGGGCCGGGGTGAAGCCGAGGGCCTTGAGGATGCCGATGCGGCGCGTCCCCATGCCGACGGCCGACGCGACGACGTTGCCGACGATGAGCACCGACATGACCAGGCCCAGGGCGCCGAACGCGACGAGGAACGGGACGTAGAGGGCGGTGTCGCGCTCGACGGTCTTCTTGACGGTGAGCCATGACTGTTCGCCGACGGCCGATCCCGGCGGCAGGGCTCCCGTCACGGCCTTGCCGCCCGCGGTGATCTGCGCGTCGGTGCCCGCGTCGGTGAAGCGGTACAGCATCTGGTAGCCGCCACTGCCGGGCGCGGTGAGCGCCGGCATCTGGGACGGAACCACCCAGGCGTCGGCGGTCTGGGTGACCGAACGGGCCACACCGACGACCGTCAGCGCCAGGCCGCCGGACAGATCGGGGAAGGTGATCTTCATGCCCATGGTCGGGACGAGGGAGGAGTCGGCGGACAGCACGATCTCGCCGTCGCGCGTGGGCCACCGCCCGTCGAGCAGCGACACCTCGTCCACGTCACGGCCGGCATCGCCCCGGCCGACCACGGTCATCGGCCACCCGGGGCCCGCCCCGTCGGACCGCGGGGTGACCGTCGCCGTACGGAACGGCCCGGCCGCACCGCTCACCCCTTCGGCGTCCCTGGACGCCGACAATTGCCCGGCGTTCACCTTGCCCGCGTCGAACCGCACGGACAGGTGCGCGCCGTGCTGCCTGGCGAAGGCGTCCTCGAAGGGCGCGCCGGACACCACGAGCAGCGATCCGCCGAGGACGGAGGCCGCCACCGCCATCATCGTGGCGAGCCCGATCACCAGGGTCTGCACCCTGCGGCGTCTCACCCCCGAGCGCACCACCGCACCGAGCGCGCTCATCGGACGGCCTCCGGGGCCACGGCCTGCGATCGGACGTCCTCGGTGATCCGGCCGTCGGCGATCCGGACCGTACGGCCTGTGCAGGACCGGGCCAACGCCAGGTCGTGGGTGACCACGACGATGGTCTGGCCCTCGGCGTTGAGGCCGGCGAGCAGCCTGCTGACGTCCTGTCCGGCCGCCGTGTCCAGGGCTCCGGTCGGCTCGTCGGCCAGGAGCAGCGCCGGCCGGTTCATCAACGCCCGGGCCACCGCGACGCGCTGCCGTTCACCGCCGGACAGCCGCCCCGGGCAGGCGCGGGCGTGCCGGTCGATGCCGAGCAGTTGCAGGAGTTCCGCCGCGCGGCGGTCCGCCGCGCCACGTGCCATGCCCGCCAGGCGCGCCGGCAGGACGACGTTGTCGGTGACGGTCAGATCGTCGAGCAGGTTGAAGAACTGGAAGATCATGCCGATCTTCGACCGCCGGAACAGCGCCGATCCGGCCTCGCCCAGCTGGTCCACCCGCACCCCGTCCACGGTGACGGTCCCCGTGTCGGGCCGGTCCAGGCCCGCGATCAGATTGAGCAGCGTGGACTTGCCGCTGCCGGAGGGGCCGAGGATCGCGACGGCCTCGCCGGGCCGCACGGTCAGCGCCGCCTCGTGCAGGGCGGGCGGGCCGTCGTCGTATCGGCGGCTCACCCCGCGCAGTTCGATCACCGGCACGGTCATGAAGGGCTCCTCGGGTCGGGGCGGTCGGCTGCGTGAACGCTAGGAGCGGGCCCGGCCCGCACGCGTCGCCCACCCGGACCCATTGCGGTACCGCGCTGGGACGATCCCCGGAAACGTCATCCCTGCGATGTAGGCGGGTGATGTACCGGGGGCGCCGGGAATGACCACCGGGACGGACTCCGCGGGTCCGCGCGGCCGCGACAATGAACCGGTGATGGACGCAACTACGACGCGGGAGCGGCTGCGGGAGGCCGCCCGCCGCACGGTCCGCGACGCCAGGCTCCCGAGCGGTCCACCGCTGCGGCCCACACGGCGCGCCTGCTACTTCGACCTGCTGCTGACCCTGGTCATCGGGATCTCCACCGTCTACTACGGCATCGACAACGCCGACAACGTCGTGACGCGGGAGATCGCACCCGGCGTGGTGCGGGTCGTACCGCGCCCGTCCGGCCCCGGCGGCATGGCCTTCATGGTGACCCTCGCGGCCGTCGCCTCGGGTGCCCTGGCCCTGCGCCGCCGCTACCCGCTCGCCGTGCTGTGCGTCGTGACGGCCGCGACCCTGGCGACACCGCAGAGCGTCCTGCGGCTGACCTTCTACGCGTTCGTCATCGCCGTCTACAGCGCAGCCGTGTTCAGCCCGTACCGGGTGGCGACCCTGGCGGCGCTGCCGGTGTCGGTCGTCCTGGTCGGCACGTCGGGGAACTCGGTGACCCCGATCGTCCCCAACGAGTACATCGCCCTGCTGATCCTGGTCCCGATGGCCGTGGCCGCCGTCGGACTGCGCACCTGGAAGCTCCGCACCGACGAGGGCCGCACCCGGCTCTCCGCGCTGGAACGCGAGCAGGGCGAGGCGCTGCGCCGGGCCGTCGAGCACGAGCGGGCCAGGATCGCCCGCGAACTGCACGACGTCGTCACGCACAACGTCAGCGTGATGATCATCCAGGCGGGCGCCGCCCGCAAGATCATGGAAACCTCACCCGAACAGGCCGGCGAGGCACTGCTCGCCGTCGAGGCGGGCGGCCGGGCGGCCATGACCGAACTGCGCCACGTCATGGGACTGCTCACCATGGCCGAGCAGGGCGAGGAGACGGACGGAGCCGCGGACCTGGACCTGGCCGGCACCTCGGCGGAGTTGGCCCCGCAACCTGGCCTGGACCAGCTGGAATCGCTGGTCGGACGGGTCCGCGACACCGGACTGCCCGTCGACCTGACCGTCACCGGCCCGCCCCGCCCCCTCCCGCCCGGCCTCGAACTCGCCGCCTACCGCGTGGTCCAGGAAGCCCTGACCAACACCGTGAAGCACGCCTTTGGCGCCACCGCCGCCGTGACCGTCGAATACGGCCCGGACCGGCTCCGGGTGGAAGTCACCGACACCGGCGGACACCCGGGCGCGGGCGCGCCCACCGGAAACGGCCGGGGCCTGATCGGCCTGCGCGAGCGCCTCGCCGTCCACGACGGAACCCTGACCACCGGCCGGCGCATGACCGGCGGCTACCGTGTGGAGGCCCTGATCCCCTTGGAGACGCCGTGACCGAGCCGCTGCGTGTGCTCCTCGCCGACGACCAGACCCTGGTCCGTACCGGGTTCCGGATGATCCTCGGCGCCGACGGCATCGACGTCGTGGCGGAAGCGACCAACGGCGCCGAAGCCGTCGAAGCGGTCCGCCGCACGCGGCCCGACGTCGTCCTCATGGACATCCGGATGCCCGAGATGGACGGCCTGGAGGCCACCCGCCGCATCCTCACCGGCGCCCCCACCGCACCCCGCGTCATCATCCTGACCACGTTCGACCTCGACCGGTACGTCTACGCGGCACTGTCCGCCGGCGCCAGCGGCTTCCTCCTCAAGGACGTCACCCCCGAGCATCTGACCGCGGCCGTCCGCACGGTCCGCAACGGCGACGCCCTCCTCGCGCCCGCCATCACCCGCCGCCTCGTGCAGCGCTTCACCCAGCGCGGCAGCGACACCGCCGCCCTCCACCGCGACCTCGCCTCGCTCACCCCCCGCGAACTGGAGGTCCTCGGCCTGCTGGCCCGCGGACTCAGCAACACCGAACTCGCCAGCCGCCTCCACCTGGCCGAGGCGACCGTCAAGACCCACGTCGCCCGCATCCTCGCCAAACTCGGACTCCGCGACCGCGTCCAAGCCGTCATCGTCGCCTACGAGACAGGGCTGGTCAGCGCCGGTGGACGTGAGGCCGGCCAGCAGTCCGACGAGCAGACGTAGCCCGGATCCGGGAGGGGGGACCGCCGGCCCGGCGCCGCGCCGCTTCTTGACGCCCGGTCGAGCCACGGCCGCAGCGCTCGGCTTCGGTGATGCCGCCTTTCACGACGGTTGAACGGCCTTACCCTGGACCGGTGTTCTCACCCGAAGGCCCCTCCCTGCGTGAGCTGGCCGTGCAGGCCCTGTCGTCCGTCGAGCGTGGCTACGACCTGCTCGCCCCGAGGTTCGACCACACGCTGTTCCGCACCTCGGACCGTATCCTCGACGCGACCGCCGCCGCCCTGAGTCCCTTCGGCCCTTTCGGTGACGGGCTGGACGTGTGCTGCGGCACGGGAGCGGGCCTGCGCGTCCTGCGACCGCTGTGCCGGGGCCGGGTCGCGGGCGTGGACTTCAGCGCCGGCATGCTCGCGCAGGCGCGCCGTGCCCACCCGGACGCGGAGTGGATACGCGCGGACGCACGGAAGCCACCCTTCGCCGCGGAGTTCGACCTGGCCGTCAGCTTCGGCGCCTTCGGGCACTTCCTGGCCGCCGAGCGGCCGGCCCTGTTCGCCGGGGTGCACCGCGCCCTCCGGCCCGGCGGGCTCTTCGCCTTCCCCGTTTTCGCACCGCCGCGCATCGCCTCCCGGCGTTACTGGATACCCGCCGGCTTCGACGCGGCGATGCGGATACGGAACGCGGTCTGGCGGCCGACCTTCGTCATGTACTACCGCACCTTCCCGCTCCGCGCGGTGCGCGCCGAACTGACCGCGGCGGGCTTCACCGTACGCACGACCGCGGTACCCGACTTCGGTCACCGCCCGGACGGTGCCCCGTACGCGCGCCTGGTCCTGGCCCGCAAAGCGTGACGGCGGGCCGGGACCCCGTCAGGCAGGCCCCTCACTCAACCGAGGTGCGTGAAGAGGGCGATGCCGCCACGCCGTTGGCCAGCGCCGCTCGGATGATGCGGATGGCCTCGTCGGTGTCGATGCCCACGGCGGCGATGACGGCGGCGTACTCGGCGGCGGCGTGGCGTGCCCGCTCGCGTCCCTGCTCGCCGGCTGCGGTGACGAACGAGCCCGCCCGTCCGCGGGTCTCGATCAGCCCCGCCTCCTCCAGCGCCCGGTAGGCCCGGCCGACGGTGTTGACGGCCAGGCCGAGGTCCGCGGCCAGTCGGCGGATGGTCGGCAGCTGGGTGCCCACGGCCAGTGTGCGGGACTGGATCTGCCGGGCGAGCTGGGCGCGGAGCTGCTCGAACGGCGGGACGGGCGAGGCCGAGTCGATGACGATCATCGGCTCACCGGGCGCTCGTGACGTGCCGCGCCACCGTGCCGCTCTGCGCGGTCCGCTTGGTGATCAGGGCGAGCGTGACGGTGCTCAGTGCGACGAAGACGAGCCAGGCGGTGCTCCACCAGCCCAGCGCGGTATCGAACACCGACACGATCGGCAGCAGCCACACCACGGTTGGCGTGGCGACCTCGCGGGCGTCCTCGACCCGCATGATGACGTCGGCGGTCAGCGAGACCTCGTCGTCGGCCACGACCGGGTGCGTCAGGATGTGGCGCAGCTGGACAGCCGTACCGACCGCGACCCCGCACAGTCCGATCAGGAGGACGAGGCCCGCGTACCGCGCGGTGGAGTCCCGCACGGTCAGGGCGACGACCGCCGGCACCAACGCTCCCGCGAACGTGGCAACCGCGAATGCCGCACGCGGCCGGCCGAGCACGGTGCGCCAGCCGAGCCGGACCGGGTGGGCCGCCCGGCGCGGCAACGTCGCGCCGGCCCGCCGGTCGACCCGCCGCACCCACCAGTCCAGCAGCGACTGGGCCAGCACCAACCCCACGACCACCGCCGTCAGGACCGGCAACGACGATTCCCGGTACGACCCGGAGCCGTCAACCGAGCCGCCCCGCCGGTCGGTCGTGTAGACAAGGGCGACCGCGATGATGAACACCGCCAGCAGGACCTGAGCGGCCAGCCGGGCACCGCGCCGGACCGCCAGACGCGTGGCCAACAGCGGCGTCGGCCGGACGTCGACCAGGCCGTGCCGGGCCAACCACACGCCGGCCTGCTCGACATCCGCCGGACGCACGGACTGCTCGGCCATCCAGCCACCCCCCTTCGTCATGAGCCCTCTGTGTCTCAAGCCTTGTCTCAACATCGTGCGTCAATCCTTGCGACAAGTCAACGAGAGGGAGGGGTGCGCAAGGCGGCTCACGGTGGTGACCCGCCGGCCTCGGTGGGTTCGGTGGGTTCAGTGGGTTCGGTGCAGCGTGAGCCAAGGCGGCACCGGCTCAACAGCAGTGGACCTTCGCCACGGCCTGGCGGAAGTCCCCGGTCACGAACGCACCGACCGGGATCGTGAAGTACAGCGTTCCCGCGTCCCCCCAGCCCCACCCGAGGTCCGCATCCTCCGCCAGTTGAAGCAGATGGACCGCGGGGCCATCGTCCTCGCGGGAGGTCACCGTGACCGTGTACGAAGTGTCCGGCCAACCGAAGGCGCAGTGGCTGCCGGCGGTGTTCCCGTCGAGATCTCCCATCTCGCTGAGAATGAGCGATGCCGCCCCCCAGTGCTGTTGCCTGTCGAACCCGACGTCATCGTCCTCGACATCCCAGCAGTCCGGCAGCATGGTGAGCTCAGCCGCGTGCACGGGTACGGCTGGATAGCTTCTCGCCGGCACAGGTGCCTGCGTCTCGACCGCGCGTGCCGGATCGGCGGGAATCACGCGGTACGCCTCGGGTCCGGACGCATCCAGTCTTCGGTACTCCTCGTACGGCACGTCCGGATCGAGGTAGAAGAAGTTGAGCAGCCCGGGCCGTAGGGGCAGTTCGTCACCCAGCCACGCAGCAAGGGCATCGGTGTCCAGCACGGCGTGCAGGGACAGCGGAACCCCGCTTTGTTCCGGCCAGGAGGTGCCCGGTTCGAGCAGGGCGGCGCCGCCGAGGCGGCATTGACCGGTGGCCTGGAGATCGTCGGTCGGCCGGACCAACTGGAAGCCACGGCGGGCCATGGCGGCGAACTGCGGGCCGGCCGTCTCGCCGAGCCGTTCGATGCAGACACGGTTCACGTCGGCGGAGTCATCGAACCACATGCCCCGATCTCCTCAACGTCCGTTCGACGCCCTGCACCGCAGAAGTACGGCAGCTGTGGTGACCATAGCCGAACGACGAAGAACCCCGCCTCAGGTCGACGAGCTGAACCCTGGCACCCGTCGCCGCCTGACGGCCTCCGGCCAAGCGTCAGTCAGCGGGCCCAAGCGCAGCGCTGCTCGCGAGACTTCGTGCCGGCGGTATGACGCTGCGGTTCCACGCGACCGGTCCTTCGACACGTTCCACGGCACCAGTCAAGCGCGTCGCACAACCTGCCGCAGTCGAATGAGTGTCGAAACGGCAGCAACGCAGTCGGGCAGCGAGATGGGGGCGCGGATCTCGCCCGTGGCGAAGGACCTGGATTCGGATGACGTGTACAGGACGGCCCCGCCCCGCTACGCTCTGACCCGTCGTCGGCCGAAGTCCTCACGCCCCGCCGCACGCCGCGCCGTTGTGTCGCCCTCGCGGCCCCTGGCGCGCACGTGCCGTACGAATTCTGTTTGCCTTCCGTACGTCTTCCCCGTGTCTGATGACGTACGGTCGTGAAAGCGGCGGCTGCGATGCCGTTCGTCCACTACCGTCTCGCTCTGGGTTGCACGCCCGGCGTTTCCGGGCTGACAACGTTGTCTTCTGGTGAGGCCGAACCGTGCGTGCGTATTGCGACGCTGGAGAGGTTACGTGTCCATCAGATCCCATCCCCCCTTGCCCCGCGCGGTCCTTCCGGGAACCGCGAGCGGGCGTCGCCGGCCACTGCGCGCGACGGTCGCCGCGCTGCTCACCGGGGCGCTCGGCCTCGGCGCGCTGGCGGGTGGCGGCGCGGCCGCCGCCGTGCCCGTCGCCACCACGTCCACGGGGTCCGGCGGGACGTCAGGCGGGACGGACTACACGAAGCTCGTCGACCCGTTCGTGTCGACCGCCGGCGACGACGGCAACGACCTGCCGGGCGCGCAGGCGCCCCACAGCCTGGCCAAGGTCAACCCGCTGACCACGCCGAACCGGAACCACACCGGGTACGACTACAACGAGGACCACATCGCCGGGTTCACCGCGACGAACCTCGACGGCGTCGGCGGCTCCGGAGGCGGTGGCGACCTGCTCGTCGTCCCGACCTCCGTGCAGTACGACAGCCGCCCCGCCGCCGGCACGTACGCCCACGCGTACAGCCACGACGACGAGAGCGCGACGCCCGGCTCGTACCAGGTGGGCCTCGGGGCCATCTCCGGAACCGCGTCGTCGGTGAAGCAGGACCCGGGCAGCATCAAGGCCGAGATGACCGCGACGACGCGCACGGCGCTGCAGCGGTACAGCTTCCCCGCCGGGTCGAACCCCGAGCTCGTCCTCGACCTCGCGAACAACTTCACCAGCCGCACCCGCTCGACGATGAAGGCGACGACGCTCCCGAACGGGACCACGTCGATCACCGGGCTCATCGCGGGTTCGTTCAACGGCGCCTCGTACAAGCTGTACTACGCCGCCACCACGAACGTCGCCGTGACCTCCCTGAAGAGCTGGGGCAACGACGGCAAGCTGAGCGACGCGACCACGCAGGACGGGTCCGACACCGGCGCCGTCCTCGGGTTCGACAAGGCCGCGGGCGACGACATCGAGCTGCGCATCACGCTGTCGCCGATCAGCGCCGAGCAGGCCACGACCGACCAGCACAACGAGGTGGGCGACCTCACCTTCGACCTGGCGCGCGCGCGGACGAAGGCGGACTGGAACGAGGCGCTCGGTGCCGTCGACGTGCGCTCCTCGGTGAAGTCCGACCCCGGGTCGACGCTCACCAAGGAGTTCTACACGCACCTGTACCGCATGTACGCGCTGCCGGTGAACGCCACCAGCACCAGCGGGACGTACCGCGGCGCGGACGGTGCGGTGCACAAGGCGAACGGCTTCACGTACTACGACGGCTGGTCCACCTGGGACGACTTCCGCAAGTACTCCGTCGAGTCCTACATCGACCCGGCCACGTACCGGGACATGATCCAGTCGCTGATCGTGCTCTTCGCCGACCAGCGCACCTCCGGCAAGAGCCTCGGCAGCCTCACCCACTCGGTCCCGACCGTGCGCTGGGAGCGCTCGGCCGTGCTGGTCGCCGACGCGCTGTCGAAGGGCTACAAGAACTTCGACCGGCTCGACGAGGCGTACCCGGCGCTGCTGTCGTACTCCGGGTTCTACACGGGCGCGCAGCTGCGGCAGGGGTACGTCACCGGTGACCCCGGTACGACCGTGCAGCGCGGCTACGACCAGTGGGCGCTGTCCGTCGTCGCCGACGCGCTCGGCAAGAAGGACGACGCGAAGAAGCTGCGCACCCAGTCGACGATGGCGATCGACAACCTCGTGAAGTCCGGCGCCTGGACCGCGGCCGACGGCACCAAGGTCGGTCTGCTCACCCCGCGCGCCGCGAACGGCGACTGGCAGAGCGCCGACTACGAGAAGTTCGAGGCGGCCGGCCTCTACCAGGGCACGCTCTGGCAGTACCACTGGTACGACGCCTACGACATGGGCGGCCTCATCGAGGCCATGGGCGGCGACAAGGCCGGCAAGGCCGCGGTCAAGCACATGTTCGGCGAGGACTCGACCGTCGACGACGGCTCGACCATGCTGCACTCCAACGCGAACGAGATCGACCTCCAGGCCCCCTACCTCTTCAACTACGTCGGCGAGCCGAGCCTGACGCAGAAGTGGGTGCGCGCCATCTACACCGGCGAGACCTGGAACCGCTACATCGCGACGGGCTCCACGAACGAGGCCCCCAGCTCCGGCGGCCAGTTCACCCCGCCGGTCAAGACCCAGGTCTACAAGCTCTCCCCGAACGGCTTCCTGCCGACCATGGACAACGACGCCGGCACCATGTCGACCATGTTCGTCGGCGCGGCGCTCGGCCTGTTCCCGGTGACCGCCGGATCCAGCCAGTTCCAGATCGGCAGCCCGTTCTTCGACTCGACGACGATCAGCTATGCCAACGGCTCCCGGTTCACGGTGAAGGCCGACGGCGTGTCGCCGAGCAACTACTACGTGCAGAGCGCGACACTCAACGGCAAGCGGTTCGACAACACGTGGCTCGACTACTCCCAGATCATCTCCGGCGGAACCCTGGACTTCACCATGGGGTCCAAGCCCTCCCAGTGGGGCGCCCACACGGAGCCCGCGTACTCGCTGAACACCGACGGGGGCGACACGGGTGACGGCGACACGGGCACGGACAAGGGCGACACCGTCCTCTCCGCCCACCCGGGCACCGTCGACACCGACGAGGACGGCACCCTCCACGACAGCGTGAAGCTCGCCCTTTCCGGACCGGCGTCCTTCGACGCCCGCAAGGGGACCAGCCTCACCAAGACCGGAGCGGCGAGCGTGACCGGCCTGCCGGACGGCGTCACGGCGGACCTCCGCGTCAGTGACAAGCGGACGGCGACGCTGTCCCTCACCGGCACCACGAAGGTCGACGCGCGCTTCGGCATCACCTTCCGGGACGCGGCCTTCGCGCACGGCGTGCGGGCCTCGACGGTGACCGGCACCGGGATATCCCCGACCGACCCGCTCCTCGTCTCCGCCGCCGCGGTGCAGCGCAAGGCCCTGGGCGCACTCGTCGACCAGGCGTCCGTGGTGCGCAGCGCCAACTACTCCGACGGCTCCTGGAACCTGTTCCGGTCGGCCCTCGAACGCGCGCGGACCGTCCTCGCGGACACCGCCTCCGCGACGGGCACGATCATGGCCGCGCAGGACGCGCTGCAGACCGCCATCGACGCCCTGACCATCGACGAGGGCGGCTACGCCGTCCTGCAGGCCGAGAGCCCCGACCAGAAGGAGGGCCCCAGCCTCGTCAGTGAGCGGAACAACTCCGACGGCAACCTCGGTGGCGTCACCGAGGGGTCGTGGGAGCGGTTCACCAGGCTGGACTTCGGCGGGGTCGCCCCGCGGACGATCTCGGTCCGCTACGCGAACTCGCAGGCGACGAACGCGAAGCCGAGCAGCGTGGACGTCCACGCCGGCGCCGCCGACGGCCCGATCGTGGCCACCGTCCCGCTCCCCGGCACCGGCGGCTGGCAGTACTACTCCACGGTGCAGGCGGCCGTCACCGACGCCGACGCCCTGCTGGACGCGAAGAGCGCGACGTTCGTGTTCCACGCCCCGTCGGGCCAGCAGTGGGTGTCGAACTTCGACTGGTACCAGTTCTCGCCGTACGAGGTCTCGACGTCCCCCACCACCACGCTCGCCACGCTGACCGCGGTCAACAGCACCGCGACCGGCAACGGTTCGCTGCCGCTCAACCTCGGCAACGGCATCTTCGAGAACGTGACGAACGGCGCGTGGGCGCAGTGGAAGGACACGAACCTCCAGAGCGGCGCCGACACCGTCACCGTCCGCTACGACAAGCCCCAGTCGCGGGCCGCGTCGGACTCGCACATCGAGCTGCACCTCGGCTCGAAGGACGGCGCGAAGAGCGTCGACATCCCGCTCGACTACAGCGGATCGGGCTGGGGAACCATCGCCACCACGAGCGTGCACCTCGACCCGAGCGTCTTCACCGGCGTCCAGGACGTGTACGCGGCGTTCGTCTCCAGCACGCAGACGGCCTCCCAGCCCTACGTGGGCAACGTCTACTCGCTGGCCCTGACGCAGACCGCCGACGCCCCCGTGGGCTTCGACGCCACCGCGTGGCGCTCCAACAGCGGCGGCGGCCTCAAGAGCGAGCCCGTCGGCTGGACGGGCTCCGGTTCCACCACCGACCTCGGCGGCACCTACAACGGGGCGTGGCTCAACTACGGGGACGTCGACTTCGGCACCTCCCCGAAGAGCACCGTCACGATCACCTACGTCAACAACTCCGCCCGCTGCGGCACCGGCTCCGCCGTCCAGCTCTACCTGGACTCCTTCGACACGGCCAACCCCGGCACGCCGTACGCGACCGTGCCGCTGCCGGTCACGGGATCCGCGTGGTCGTCCGGCGGGACGACGAGCGTGACGCTGCCCAAGGCGATCACCGGCACGCACACCGTCTACCTGCGGCTGACGACGAACCCGGACTCCTCGCACCCGTACGTCGCGAACCTGGGCCGGATCACCTTCAACCACGTCGAGACGCCCGCCGTCACGGACAAGTCCGCCCTGCGGAAGGCGATCGAGCAGTACGAGGGGCTCTCCGCCGACGCGGAGCGCTACGACGCGATCGACTTCGGTGTGTACGGGCGTGAACTCGCCGCTGCACGCATCCTCGTCACCGCCGATGACGCGACCCAGCTCGAGGTCGACACGCAGACGCGCAGCCTCACCCTGGCCGCGGGCCAGCTGATCCCGCTCCCGCGGCTGAAGCTGGAGGACCTGGTCGCCACCGCGTCCGTCCTCGACGACGACCGCTACACGGACGCGTCGTGGAAGGCGTTCACCGGGGCACTCGCCGCGGCGAAGACCGCGGTCGCCGACGGCGCGGCCGCGGACGCGACCCTCACCGCCCGGTACGACACCCTTCGCCACGCCCTGTCCGCGCTCACCACGAAGCCCAAGACGGTGCCGGCCGCGCCTGACGCGGTGTCGGCGACCTCGTCCGGCACGAGCGTGACCGTGGCCTGGTCCGCACCCAAGGACACCGGCGGCTCACCGGTCACCGGCTACGAGATCACCCTGAACGACGGTCACCAGATCAAGATCAAGGATCCGGACGGCCGGAGCACGACCTTCACCTGGCTGCGGTCGGGCAGGTCGTACACGGCACGCGTCCAGGCGGTCAACGCCGTCGGCACCTCCCAGCCGAGCGCCGCCACGGCACCCGTGGTCACCGGCGGCGGCAAGCCGCAGAAGCCGGCCGTGACGGGTGTGATCACCGACGGCAAGCAGGTCCGCGTGACCTGGCAGGCGGCCGGCGACGGCGGATTCCCGATCATCGGCTACACCGTGGCCCTCGACGACGGAACCACCGCGCACGTCCCCGCCACGGCGGGCACGACGCTGCTCACGACCACGGGCAAGGCGAAGGCCCACGCGGCCACCGTCACCGCGGTCACGCTGGCCGGAACGTCGGACGACACCGCCGCGACCGTCCCGGTGACCACCTCGGCGACCGCCCCGGCGGACGCCTCCGACCCGGCGTACGAGCCGTCCCCCTTCCCGGACGACACGCTCAACGCCAGCTACACGTCCGACAAGTGGCCGGGCACCGGCGACGGGACCGACTACTTCTACGGCCTGCTCAACGGATTCGAGCACCTCGACTCCGGCATCCTCGCCGCCAACACCAAGGTGCCCTACGGCACCTCGCCCACCGCTGAGAACGACCGGATCGCCGTGCGCATCAACAACGCGGCGACGCAGAAGGAGGTGGACCGGGCCGAGGTCGACGCCACGAACAGCTCCACCGTCACGATGGCCGACGGCCTCGGCTCCCGGCTCGGCCAGATCTACCTGGACGCCCTCAACGGCGGCCGGCTGCCGAAGACCGGCGCGCTGTTCTCCCGCGTCACTCAGGGCCTCGACAAGGGCGGGGCGGCGAAGGACCACTTCGGCTACCAGCGCCCGTACGCGCGGCTCGGGTTCGTCGGCGACGGCGGTGCCGTCTACGAGTCGCAGGACGGTTCCTACGGCAGCCTCACCACCAGCGGCTCCTACCCGAGCGGCCACACCTACGGCGGCTACGAAGCGGGGACCATCCTCGCCACGCTCCTGCCGGAGCTGGCACCGTCGATCCTGGCCCGCACCTCGGAGTACGGGGACAACCGCATCGTCCTCGGGTTCCACTACCCGCTCGACGTCATGGGCGGCCGCATCGCCGCACAGGCCACCGTCGCGCACCGGTGGGCGGACCCCGACTTCGCGAAGCTGCTGACCCAGGCCCACACCGAGATGGAGAACGTGCTGCTCGCCAGTTGCGAGAAGGAGGGCTACGGCGACACGCTCGAGGCCTGCGAGGGCGACTCCTACGCCGGCCTGAGCACGGCGCAGCACGTCGACCTGTACACGCAGCGCCTGGACTACGGGCTCTCCCAGGTCGGGAAGTCCGGGCAGGCCCTCAAGGCGCCGTCCGACGCGGCGGCCCTGCTGATCACGGCCTTCCCGGACCTGACCACCGCTCAGCGCACCCAGATCCTCGAGCAGACCGCGACGGACTCCGGCTCCCCGCTGGACCTCACCGCGGACGGCGGAGCGAGCTGGGAGCGGATCAACCTGGCGGCCGCGATGGCGGCGCACGTCGTCGTCAACGCCGACGGGTCCGTCAAGGTGACGAACCACACCGACGCCACCAAGGCCAGCGTCGCCGACGCCAAGGCGATCACCGTCGGAGGCATCGCGATCGACGGGTTCGACCCGGCCGTGTCCACGTACGTCGTCGACTGGCCGAAGAACAAGAAGGTCCCGGCCCTCTCCGCCGTACCGGCCCAGTCCGGCGCGCGGGTGAAGGTCACCGACGGCAGCTCGGTCCTGTCGTCGACCGGGCACCGGTTCACCACCCGCACCATCAAGGTCACCTCGGCCAACGGTTCGGTCACCCGCACCTACACGGTCGGGTTCCAGCCCACGGACCGCGACGACCGTCCAGTCGCGGCCGGCGGCAACGGTGGTGACCGCATCGCCAGGGCATCCGACCTGCTGAGCCGCGGAGGCAACGGAGCAGGCTCCGCCGGCGGCGCCGGATTCTGGGCGCCGTCGACGGAGTGGGCCAACCCCATGTGGATCCCCCAGGGGTAGCGCACACCTGACCGCCGGCGGCTGGCCCCTTCGGGTGAACCCCAGTGGTTCACCCGAAGGGGCCGTCGGCGTTTCGGGCGGCCGTGGGCGGCGGTCGCCTTGCACCCCTGCGCGCTCCGCAGGCGGCGGTGGACGGAAGTCCCTTACCGGGTGTCGGCGCGCCCGGCCGGGAGGCCGGCCGCCCCAAGGCCCGCACCAGCTGACTGACCGGCGACGCCCCCCGCATCCGGCGCCCCTAGCCTCGGTGTTTCACGACGAGACCTGGGAATCCCCCGTGTCTCCAGGGCCTCCTTCAGCGCCGCCGGAGCGCGCGATCCAGGGATCCAGCAGTCGGCGCTGACGTCGATCAGGGCCCACAGCTTTTGCATGTCGGAGAGCAGTGTCACCGCCAGTTCGGCCTCGACTGCATCGAGGTGCCCGGCAGGTGCCTGTATACGCGATTGTGTTTGACGGCACCGTGCAAGCCGAGGGCCCGAAAGACGGCGAGTGTGTCTTCTCGGTCGGCTGTGCGCGAACGCCACAGAGGCCGTGCGCTGGGCGCAGGAGCTGCGCTACCCGGCGATGGCTTGCTGCGCGCACGTACTGCTCGCCGCAATTGGCGCGCGTGCGGGTGACCTGGCCGGCTGCGAAGAGCACCTGGCCGACTACCGAAGCCATGGGGGAGGCCCGGGCACCAAAGGCATGGACGTTCTGGCGGACGGTGCGCCGGGCGCGGCCCTGCAGGCCGCCCGGGGCCCGGCGGACGCACTGCGCGTGTTGGAAAGGGCGTTCGAACTGGTCCGACAGACAGGCATCGGAAATCCGAACATGCCGACTTTCGTGGCGGACCTGGCGGAGGCCCGGCTGCGTGACGGAGACCGGCAGGGCGCACAAGAGGTGGCAGAGTGGCTGGGCGGGAAGGCCGTCGCGACGGGCCTGGCCTGGCCCGCGGCTGCCGAGGCACCCTGCCGTGCCATGCCGGCGACCGGCCCCGAGGAGGCCGCTCGGTGGCTGGGGCACGCCGAGATGGCGTATGCCCGCAGGGAGATGCCGTATGAGCGGGCCCGGGGATTGCTCACCTACGGCGAGGTGATGCGCCGACTTCACCGCCCGGGTGCCACGCGCGAGCCGCTGCTCGCCGCGCACTGGGCGTTCGCCGCGTTGGGCGCGGGCCTGTGGGCAGAGTGGGCCAGGCGCGAGCTGTCGGCGGCCGGGCCATCGCCTGGGGGACGACAAGGCCGGCCCACCCCGGTTGGACGTATTCACCCCCCGCAGGAGCTGCAGGTGGCGCGTGCTGTGGCAGACGGGCGAACAACGCGGAGGTGGCGGTCGCGCTCTTCATGTCACCCAAGACCGTAGAGGCCCATCTGACCCGGGTGTACCGCAAGCTGGGCATCCGATCGCGTCCGATCGGGCCCGGGAGCTCGCACGGGCGGGAGCGGTGTAGGGGTTTCCCCGATGCGGCGGACGAGCGGTGGACGGCACGCTCGGTGGCCTACAGGGGAGGAGCCGACCATGACCGCCGAGGACAAGCAGCCGGGCAAGGCCGACAGGAGCACGTCGGGAGCGGGCGAGCGCAAGGGACAGGAGGGAAGGCGGGTCCCCGCGACCGCGCAGGAGCCGGCGGACCCGGCTCCGGCAGATGCCGCGCAGCGGGTCGCCGAGTGGACTGCCGACACAGGGCGCGAAGTGGTGCAGCGCGGTGACGCGAAGGTCGACGCGATGCCGCGCACCGTCGGGGAGACCGCCGCCGCTTCCGAAGTCGACGATGAGCTGGAGAAGGGGGGCGTGGCCTTCGGCGCGTTCGTCAAGAGCATCGGAGTCGCCGTCGCCGAGGCGCAGCAGCAGCTCGACGAGACCCTCATGAAGACCGCCGAGATGCTGTCCAAGACCCAGATCGAGGTGATCGCCGTCTTCGAGCAGCAGATCAAGGACGATGACGGCACCATGACGGAGGGCAAGATCCAGATGCAGAAGCTGCCGCTGGCCAATTTCATCACGCCCACCGCGTACCACTGGAGCAGGATCCACCTGCGGGCCGAGATGGACGTCCAGGAGTTCAACTCCCGCAACGGCCTCAACATCCAGCAGAAGTCGTTCGCCGCCGGCGCCCGGGTAGGCGGAGGCATCGGCGCGTCCGGCATCTCCTTCGGAGGCTCGGCCTACGCCGCGTACAGCAACAGCAACACCGCGGTGGACGCCTCGTCCAGCCGTGACCTGGCAGCCGGGAAGCTCGAGATGGAGGCGACCCTGGAGCCGCGCGCCGACATCGAACTGCCCAAGCCGTTCGTCCTGCAGAAGGGGCCGCGGCTGGAGCTCGTCGTCGGCGCGCGCACCGCGGTGTACGAGGGAGAGGGCGACAAGAAGACACTCGTCGCCCAGCAGGCCGAGCTCACCGCCGTGCTGCGGCGGAGCGACGGTGCCGCGAACCCGGAGAAGCACCTCTCCGTGCAGATCAGCGATCCGACCCTGGCGTACACCAGCCCGGGCAAGACCGACCAGCAGGGCGAGATGACGGTGACGCTGAAACGCAGGGTCACCGCGCCTGACCAGGACCGGCCCGTGCAGGCGCTGATCCGGGTCGGGTTCGGCCTCGTCAGCGAGTCAGTCGGCGTGGTGCTGTGACGAGCCGTCATGGCGCTGTCCGAATACCACGGCTTTGCCGATAGTGTGCGCTGGCGCCTGGTCCCAGAGGGCGTGCAGATCGAGGGCACGGGTGTCGAGCGCAGCAAGGGTCGCCCTGCGAGCGTCACCCGTGTCTGGAAGGACTACGAACCCGCGATCGACGAGGCGTCCCGGAACCACCGGGTGCCTGTCGAACTGATCATCGCCACCATCTGCACCGAGTCCGGCGGCCACCCGGACGCCGTACGGCTGGAGCCGGGGTACGCCTCGGACGAGAGGACCCCGAACAAGGTCAGTGTCGGTCTCACCCAGACGCTGATCTCCACTGCGCGGGACACGATGCGGCTGAGCCTCGGCCGGGACTGGCTCCTGGTGCCCGGCAACGCCATCACCGCCGGCACCGCGTACATGGCACTTCAGGCCCGGCAGACGGCACTGGACCCGCCTTTGGTGGCCGCCGCCTACAACGCCGGGCGCCTCGCTCATCAGACCGGGGCCCGCAACCGCTGGAAGCTCCGCCAGTACCCGATGGGGACCGGTGAGCACGTCGACCGCTTCGTGCGCTTCGTCAACGACGCGGTCGCCATGCTCGCGGAACACGGCGCACGCCCGTCACTCACACTGGCGTCGTTGCTGGGCGACTCGCCTCCCCGCCCCTCCGTTCCGGCTCCCGCGGCCGAGCCTGATGTCCGATGGGGTGCCCAGGCCCGCCGCGAAGCCGTCCCCGCGTACGCGCTCACCGTCCTGCGCGAGATCGCCGGCACCGCCCGCCTGTCCTCGCTCCTGGTCACCAGTACCCAGCGCACGCCCGAGGACCAGGCGCGGATCATGTACGACAACTGCGAGCACGCCGGGGTGCCCGCCCAGAAGAAGCTCTACGGGCGGTACGGCGACCAGGTCGTTGACGTGTACGCCGCCGGGAAGGCGGCCGGGCACAGTCCCGACCGGATCAGGGGTGCCATGCGCGACAAGATCGTGGAAGTCGGTGCGTCGAACGTCTCCCGGCACACCGCGGACCCCGGCCGCCTCGCCGTCCTGGACATCGCCCCCGGCTCGATCCACGACCGTGCCGCCTTCGAGCGTGCCGTACGGGCCGACAGTCGTGTGTCGCACTTCCTGCAGCCGCCCGACGACCCCGCCTACCACCTGGAAATCCCCTTGCAGAGGTGACCATGTCCCCGGGACTGCCCGACCTCCTCGCCGGCCTGGCTGGTGGACTGTCCGCCGCCCAGGCCGAACTCGACGCACGCGCTGCGCAGAGCCTGGACGCCTACGACGAAACCGGGATACCGCCCACCGCGCTGGCCTGGCGGCAGGTCCGCGTACGTGTCCCGTGCACGGTCCGCTGGATCCCGAAGACGGGGCCGGGCGCACCTTCCGGCACCCGGCTGAGCGCCTTGGGGAACGCCTTGCTCACCGTGGGGGTGCGCTACCAGGCCGCACCCTCAGGCCGTGTCGAGGAGGAGGGATCATGAAGGGAGAGGTCCTGGACGTCGCCACCGGCACGCCGGTGGTCGCCGTGGTCAGCGCATGGCGGCCGGCGGACCGGCCCGGCAGCGCAGATGCGCTGGACGCCACCGTCTGCGGCCCGGACGGCTTCAGCCTGGCGCTGCCCCTGACGATCGACAGCGATGTGGTGATCCGCGTCCACCGGGGGGACTCCGCGAAGGACTTCGACCCGCGCGCTCTCGCCGCCGTTGTGCAACTGCCCATGGGCCGAAGGCAGCCCGGATCCACAATCATCCGCATCGATGCCTCCGGCAACACCCGCCGGTTCTTCGGGCGAGCCAGCGGCGCGGGAGGGCGGCGGCTGTCGGCCGGCTCGGTCACCGCCATCGACCCGGGCCACGTACACCCCGCACAGAGCGCCGAACTCGCCTATGCCGGCCGCTTCACACTGTCCTACCCGGCCGACCGGGTGCCGCAGGGCCGACTCGTGCTCACCACCGCCACGAGCGACGGCACCCTCACCGCGGACTGGCCGCTGACCGACGGCACCGCTGAAGCCGACATCACCTTCACCGAGGTTCCGGGCACTCCTGTCACCGGCTACCGCATCGCCGGCCGACTGCTCGACCCGCTCAGCCGCGCCGCCGTGCCGAGGCTGCGCGTCGAGGCCTGGGACAAGGCACCCCGGCAGGGCGGCATGGTAGGCACCGCCACCGAAGCAGCCGACGACGGCACCTTCGACCTGCTGGTCCCTCCCGGCCCCGGTGGCGGGCCGCCCGACCTGTTCTTCCGGCTCCACAGCCACGACGTGCTGCTCGCTGCCACCGACACCACCGTCGTCTGGGACCAGACCGGACACGGAACTGTGGTCATCGAAGTCGCGGGAGACGAGCGGCCGGACGGTGACGTCGTCCTGCACGAACTCGGCGAGACCATCGCCGGCGCCGTCGACCGGATGCAGAGCGAGCTCGCCCGCTACCCGCGGGCCACCGGCTCGTACATCATCGACGAACTCGACCTCAGCATGCCGGTCGCCGTACAGATCGATCGCCTCGGTCAGGTCCGCACCACCGTGGTCGGCCGCGCACCTGCCGAGGAACAGCTCGGACGCATACGGATGCGGGTCCGCCCCGCGCCGGGCGGTGTCGCAGTACCCACGCCCGACAGGCTCGACCAGCCGCTGACCGTCCTGCCGGAACTCAGCGCCGAGACCATCACCCGGCTCACGGCGCTGCGGATCTACTCGGTGGAGGACCTCGCACGGCTCACCGCCCAGCCCGCAGGCCGGGAGTCACTCGCCGCCGTCGGGCTGGGCCCCGCCGACGGCCTCGCACCGTTGCTGGACAAGGTCGCCCTGCTCGCGTTGCCACCACTGCCCCGACCCGTGCGCGAGGCCCTGCTGCGACTTGGCATCACCAGCCCGAAGACGTTCGCCGGGCACCCCGACCCGGCCGCACTCGCCGACGCGATCGGGGCGCAGCTGGGACAGCCCATTCCCCAGACAGCCGTCGTCGAGTGGCAGCGCCAAGTGAACGAACTCCTGCACATCGCGCTCCCCGCCACCGAGACCCCGAAGGACCCGTCATGACCGGCGAACAACCCCTGGGCCGGCGCACCCCCGGTGACTTCCGCCACGTGCAGCGGTACCCCTACGCGGCCGTCGCCCCCGCCGCCGTACCGACGGTGGAGCGACAACTCCCGCTGCCCCGCTACCGAGACCTGTACGACCAGGGCCGTGAAGGCGCCTGCGTCGGATTCTCGTCGTCCTGGATGATGTCCATTCTCAACCGCCGTCGCTACGAGGCCCACTGGCTGTGGGACCGGGCCAAGGAGACCGACGAATGGCCCGACACCAAACCCGGCGACAACAACGGCACCTCCGTGCGCGCCGCGATGGACGTGCTGCGCACCCAGGGCCATCGCCGCCTGGTACGAGGTGCCGGCGGACCGGTCTCCCTGGCGGAGGGCATCCTGGAGAACCGCTGGGCCACCGGCACCGACGAGATCCGCACGTGCGTCGCCAACGGCACCCCCGCCGTCCTGGGGTGCAATTGGTACGCGAATTTCGACACGCCCGAATCCCGCGGCCGCCAGGGGCATTGGATCGGCAGCGGTCCCCTCGGACGCGTCCGAGGCGGCCACGCCATATGCGTGTACGGCGCCTCGGACCGGCTCCAGGCGGTACGGCTGGTCAACAGCTGGGGCGACCGCTACCCCCTGGTGTGGCTGCCGTACGGCGTCTTGCAGCGCCTCATCGACGAAGACGGCGAGGCCGCCCTCGTCACGGACCGTCTGACATGACCGCCCGACTGCCGGACGAGTGGTGCGGCGCGGCCGGGTACGGAGCCATCGCGCCGGCGGGCCAATGCCACCAGCGCGATCCGCGTGGAGGACGGCGCGTGCCGCCAACGAGGGGAACGGAGGGACGGTGATGGGGAGATCACGTATTCCGGAGATTCAGCGTGAACACATACTCGCCATTTCGGAACGCGCCATTGGAGTGCTGGCTCCGCAGGAGCTCCCACAGCTGAACGCTTACGGACAGGCGTTCTTCACGGACCGATCGCGAACGTTGCGGCTGAGTCGTCCGGACACTGCCACGGAGGCCGTCGGCTTCGGTTTGGCGGAACTGGTCGAGGTCGTGACACCACTGGTCCTCGCTGCGGTGGCCGATGCGGTCCTGCCTCCGGCGCAGAATTTCCTGTGTGCCTGGGGGCGGCGCATATGGAACCGGCTGCGGGGTACGACCCAAGGCCCCGAACGGCTTGAGACCGAATCCACCGCGGACCGGAACGGGCGGGACCCGCTGGCCTCACTGACGGCCGACCAGCTCATCCGGGTCCGGCAGACCGCACTCGCAGTGTCCGGGCGCATGGGCTGGGACGACAACGTCTCCACACTCTTCGCGGATTCACTCCTCGGGGCACTGACCATCACCGCGGCACCCGAAAACAGGTCATGCGAATGACGAGAGCCGACGGCCATCCAGACATCCCTTCCCCTACGACCGCACGACTGGCGCTGCTGCTCGCCGCAGTGCTGGCCTGCACGACAGTCATGCACAATCTCACCTTCTACAGCGTGATGTCGCGAGACAACGCATACCTGAGAAGGTGGCAGACCTGCGCCCTCAGGGCGTCCGAAAATGCGGCACCGGGCAGGTTCAGCACGCAGGAGACAGTGTGCATGGCGCCGTACGAGCGAGCCGTGGCCTGGTGGATCGTCACCGCGTTACTCGCGCTGCTCCTCCTGGCGGCAGCCCTGTATGCGCTGTTTCCACGATGGCGGCAGTGGCGTGATGTCGCCGGCCCGCTACCGGATCACGGCCCGCAGCCGGATCCATTGCGGACGGAACTGTCGTGTCTGGTCGAGCTCGCCGGACTCCGGAAGGCTCCGGAGTTCCTCAGTTCCCCACGACCCAGCACTGGCGCGGTCACGTTCGGGAGGATGGGACGCTACCGGATACGGTTGAACATCGGCCTCCAGGCGCTCCTGCACCGCGACCCACAACGGTTCCGCGCCGTGGTCCTCCACGAACTCGCCCATGTACGGCATCGCGACGCGCACACTCACTATCTGGCGAAATCGGTCTGGTGGGCGTTCATCGTAACGGCGGTCATTCCCGTTCCCCTCTCTTTGCTCACCACGGATCGCATCACCGGCCCGGCATGGCTGTGGCGGCTGCTGGCGCTGACTGCGATGGTCCATCTCCTGCGCACCGCTCTGCTGCACATACGCGAGTACCAGGCTGATCTCGCCGCCAGGGGCGGACTCAAGGATCCCTCAGCCATGGAAAGGGCACTCACCGCCCCCTTGACACAGGATCCTGCGAAAAGGCACGTCGCCTGGAGAAGGTTTGCCGCACCTCATCCCTCGCCCCGGGCCCGACTCGACAACCTCGCGGACCCCGATCGCAGAACCCGGATCGGCTTCTGGGAGAGCCTTGCGGCCGGTGTCACCGCGAGCCTGGCCGTGGAGGGGATCCACCAGTGGCTCATCCTGGCCTTCCCCGGCGGCTCACCGCTGGGACTCCGGTGGATCGCAGCGCTGCTGCCCGCCCTGCTGGTGGGCGGTGTGATCGCAGCAGGGGCCTGGCGGGCAGCGGGCGAGCCGGGACACGATGCCCCCGGCGCCGGCATTGCGGGCCGTACGGTCGGCAGCGGGCTGGGACTGGCAGCGGGTCTGCTGGCTGGATACCGGATGGCCCCGGCCACCATCTTTGCGGACGTCATCGGTCCGAGTGGAACGGCTTCTCTCGCGGTGTGGGCCGTGCTGGGGGTGAGCCTGGCAGTGCTGACCACCTTGGCCATCGGATGGATCGAGCAGTGCGCACGCCTTTGGCGGTCGAGCGCGGCCACGTGGCGATCCTGGCGAGCAGGGGCGGTTGCCCTGGCGCTCCTGCTGTCCACCGTGCTCGCCTACTGGCCGCTGTTCGCAGATTTCGGAACCGCTGTCTGGCAGGAGGCGGACCGTCTGGCGGTGGAGGAATTCCGGCAGGCCGCAGGCGCTGCCTCAGCCGGCCCCTACTGGGCCTACGCGATGTTCGAGCATCCTGTGGTGACGCAGTTCTCGCAGTGGAGGCCGGCGCTCGCCGCATCCGTCGTGGTGTGGGTACTCCCGCTCAGTGCCCCGGGAGTCGGCGCGTCCGTGCTCGCCGATCGGACGGTACGGCTCGGCCCTCCCACAGCGTTCCTCGTATACGCGGCGGGTTCGACCGCGGCCCGCTTGCTCATCCGTGCTCGTGTGTCCGACGACACCCGCTTCTCGGAGGGGTTCACGCTCGCCTTCGGGCACTGGTCCGTGGTCGGCGCGGTGGCTCTCGCAGTGCTCGTGGCGCATGTCGTACTGATCAACTCCCGCCTCGGGGCTTCCCCACCGAATCGAGCCGTTCCTGCCGCGGTGTTCGCCGGATACGCGGCAGCCCTGTTCAGCGCCGCCGCGCTGTTCACGGTGAACAGCGGTTTCCGATGCGCTGACGGGCTTGCGGCCGGTGAGGGCTGCACGGCCGGAGTCGATGGCACATGGGTCCTCGACACCACCGCAAGGATTCTTGTCCTGACCGTTCTTGCCACCGCGCTCACAGTCCCCGCGGCGTTGCTTCTGACGCGAGGAAAACCCATGTCCACCCCAAGCCCGACCGGGAACCCGAGGACGCGCAACCCGGCGGTGCCGGCGCTGCTCGGCGCCGGTCTGTGCCTGGTGGTGTACGGAACCGTCGGCGAGATCCCTGCCGAGTCCGCGCGGGAATCCCCCGCAGGTATCGCCTCGCCCATCGGCTCAGGGGAGGAATCCGCCCGGAAGGCGTGCACGCTGTACGCGGAAGTGCTTGCCTCTGCCGCGGATGGCCAGGCCGCAGAGGTCAACGCGAACCTCCTGCTTGCCTTGCGGCTGGCGAGCGACAGCGGCGACCCGGATCTCGCGCAGGGGCTGCGGTCTCTGATGGACGCGGGGATGCGCGGCGACGCGGCTGAATTCGCCAAGGCATCCAGCGACACCGCTTCTGCTTGCCTCACCCACGGCGTCCCTATCCGGTGAACGGGTCTGATCCGCTCCGCCGGCTCATCATCCCCCTCGACGGAGGCAGTCACGTCGCTCATCGGGTGTTCCTACTTGATCGCGAGACCGTGCAGTCCCGTACCCCGCTTGGGAGGTCCTACTGACCTTTCGTCGGGTTGTCGGGTCGAGTGAGAGCCCGGTTCCCGCGAGGCATCCGTGGATGAGGCGGAGTCTTCGCTGGATGCTGTGCAGGCCGCAGCGGACGGATCTCACGAAGTGGCCCCGAGCGCCACCGCGGTGGCTTTGCCCGGGGCCGGGGCCCTTCACCGAGCCGGCCACCGCTGCATCGTCACGGTGGCGAGCATTCGCACTCGCTCCTGAGCCGCTTGACCCTACGGTGTGAGACCCCACCCTGCGCATATCCCATGGCCACGGATATGCGCAGGGGCCGCCCGACGTCATCCACGACAACCCAACGGAAAGGTCAGTAACGCCTGGTCAGAACCACGTCGGTGGTGACGGCGTCACGACCGCGCGGTCGCACCGTGCGTTCGGCCGTCCGGTAGCCATCGGCACTCACGGTGAGGGAAACGGTCGGTCCGGCGTCCGGGAGCCACAGCTGGTACGAGCCGTCGACCGCGGTGCTGAGCGTGTGCGCGCCCGCCCCGGTCCCGACGCGGACCGTGGCTCCGGCCAGCGGGGTGCTGCCGCCATGTCGCTCGGCGCCGCTGACGGTGCCGGTCAGGTGCGTCCACCCCGGCGGCGCCACCACGGTCATGGTGACCGGCACGGTGACGGAGGCGTACGGCCCGTCGCTGTCGATGACCAGCCGCGCCTGGTGCACGCCCGCGTCGGCCGGACCCATGTCCCGGGCGTCGACGGTGACGGTGAGCTCCGCCGTCCTGCCCGCGCCGACGGATGAGGAGCCCGCCTTCGCCGCCAGCCACGTCACGTCCCCGTGGGGTGCCTCGTAACCGGGCAGTTCGAGGGCGGAGGTCTGCATCACCCTGTCGGCGCTCTGGCCGCCGAGGACCGACCAGCCGGGCGCTCCGGCCGCCGCGTACAGCGGCTGCGGCAGGTTCGGCAGCGCGCTCCACGTGTCCGCGGCCGGATCGTAGGCGTAGGCCTCGTTGGTCACCGCGGCGGCCCCGACCAGCACACCGCCGGCGGCCATGAGCCGGCCCGCGCCGCTCGCCGTCGCGGCACCCCAGAAGTCCACCGGGGGGTCGGCGATCGGCGTCCAGCGGCCCGCGGCCGGGTCCAGGGCGTAGCCCACGGCCGTGGCGTGGGCAGGCTGCCCGTCGCCCTGGTGGACACCGCCCGCGCAGTACAGCGTCCCGTCGACGGTTCCGCAGCTCTGCCAGGAGGTCGGCACAGGGTAGGCCGGTCCCGTGGACCACGTGTCGCCGGCCGGGTCGTAGACCTGGACGTCGCGTGTGCCGCAGGAGATGCCGGTGCAGCCGCCGATCACGTAGAGCCGGTCGCCGACCGCCGCCGCGGCCGAATTGCCGTACGCCTTGGGCGCGTCGGCGATCCGCGACCATGTGTCGCTCGCCGGGTCGTAGACCTCGCCCCCGGCGATCGGCGTGCCCGCGCGGTTCTTGCCGCCGACGACGTACAGCTTGCCCCGGACGAACCCGTAGGCCGCGCCGCTGCGCTTGGTGACGGCCGGGGCGAGGTCCTTCCAGGTCGCCGTGGCCGGGTCGTAGGAGCGCAGGGCGGTAGTCCACTGACCGTCGGGGGTCTGGCCGAGACCGGTGTAGAGGACGCCGTCGTACGCGGCCGCGATCCCCCCGGTCATGGGCTGCGGGAGGTCCGCGAGCGGCTGCCACGCCTGCCCGGCGGTCGCCCCGGCGGTCCGGCCCGCCGCCGTGGTGTCCGTCGTGGCGGTGGCCGCGACGTCGAGCGGATCGGGTCTGGCGGCCCTCCGCTCCCTGGGGGCGCCGGACACGCGCGCCGGGGTTCCCGCGACGGCCTGCTCGCCGACGGCGAGAGAGGCCGGGGCGCCGCCGGTGTTGCGCACCTTCACCGTGACGGTCTTCTTCCCGCCCCAGGGAACGGTGACGCCCACCGCACCGGGGGTGGCCTTCAGCCGGGACGGGCGCAGCGCGAGGTCCGCGGCGGTGACCGTGTCGGCCTTGACCGTCGCCGCCGACGTCCCGGCCGGATAGCCGAAGGCGGGCAGGGCGGCGGTGAACTCCTGGCGGCCGGTACGGGAGGAGAAGGCCCAGTACAGCCCGTCGCCCACGGCCGGGTCGTCCGGCGTGGCGATGCTGTGGCCGCTGGCCTCGGGGGCCTTCGCGGCGGAGACGGTCGCGCCGACCACTCCGGCACCGGTGTTGGCGTCCGTCACCCGGCCCGTCAGCAGCCCACCGGGCACGGTGACCAGCGAGCGGGTGCCGACGGCGACGTTGTCCAGCTGCCAGATGCCGGTCAGGGAGCCGGCGAAGTGGAAGCGCAGCCGCACCGAGGACTTGCCGGCGTAGGCGGTGAGCGGAACGACCTGGTGGGAGGGGCCCTCCACGACGTCCGTGTGGTGCCAGAGGTTGTCCCAGTGGTCCCCGCCGTCGGTGCTCACGTCGATGTCGGCCGTGGGGTCGTTGAAGCGCCACAGACTGGGCAGCGCGGTGTCGAACTCCAGCGCCGGCCGGGTCTGCGCCGAGAGGTCGTAGTCAGGGCTGATCAGTTCGGTGTCGACCTCGCCCCAGCCGAGGGCGTAGTCGTCGACCTGGGCGAAGCCGCCGTCACCACCGGTCTGGTTGCCGCGGGTCAGCGGGTCGTCGAAGCCCCAGCCGCCGGCGGCGGTGTGGTTGACGATGCTCCACCCGGCAGGCTTCGCGGCGGTGTCGAAGGACTGGAAACCGCCGCCGTGGTAGTCGACGGCGTAGCCGGGCGGGAGGGTGCCGGAGCCGACCAGCGGGAGCGTCAGGTCGGCCGTCTTCGGGGACGATCCGAGCACGACCTTCGTCTCGGCCGGGCGGTAGCCGGGGTAGAGGCCGGTGGCGCGCAGCGTGTACGTCTTGCCGCGCTCGAGGCGGACGGAGTAGCGGCCCGTCCTGGGGTCGGTGTGGACGGTGCCGGGCACGCCGTCGACGGTCAGCCGGGCGTAGAGGCCCCAGCCGTGTCCGCCGCCGTCCCGGACCGTCCCGGAGACCGTGGTGGTCGGCACGGCCGCGAGCGCGGCGTTCCTGGTCAGCTCCGTGCCGTCGGCGAGGGTGACCTTGCCCAGGTCCTTCACGGAGTAGCCGAAGGCGTTGACCGTCAGCGTGTACGAGCCGGTGGGCGCCGCCAGCGACCACCTTCCGTCCGCGCCGGTGACCGCCGCATGCGCGCCCAGCCGCACCGTCGCGCCGGACAGCGCCTTGCCGGTGGCCTTGTCGGTGACCTTGCCGGTCACGGTGCCGTGCGGGCCGGGGCGGAAGGCGCCGACGCCGTTCGGCGTGCCCAGTCCCGTGGGTCCGTCGTAGCCGGGGCCGGCGGTGCAGCTGTTCGCAGGCTCGCATGGGGACGTGGTGTCCGGGTCGCAGGGTGCGTCGTCGGAGCAGTGGCCGTTGCTGCCGGTGGTCACGTCGTTGAGCGCACCGAGCGCGCGGTACGGGTACCCGGCCGGGTAGGTACCCTCGACGGGCGTCCCGGCCAGCGCGTACAGACCGGCGATGATCGGGGCGGAGGCGCTGGTGCCGCCGTAGACGCCCCATCCGCCGCCGGAGTAGGTGTTGTAGACCGCCACGCCGGTGTCGGGGTCGGCGACCGCGCTGACGTCCGTCACCGACCGCTTGTCGCAGCCGGTGCCGGTCTGGAACGCCGGCTTGGGCTGGTAGCCGGAGCACCCCGAGCCGGTGCCGCTCCACACCGTCTCCGTCCAGCCGCGCGCACCGGTGTCGCTCCTGCTGAGCGAGGTGCCGCCGACGGACGTCACGTAGGGGGAGGAGGCCGGGTAGCTCAGCCCGTGGCCGTAGTCGCCGGAGGCGAACACCACGGCGGTGCCGGGGTGGTCGAAGTACGCCGCGTCCAGGGCGGCGAGGTCGGGGCCGTCGTAGTAGGCGCCGTAGGAGTTGGAGACGTAGCGGGCGCCCAGCGCCACCGCGGTGTTGACGGCGGTGCCCAGGTCGTCCGTGGCGGAGCTGTCGGCCTCGACGAGGAGGATGTGCGCCTTCGGCGCGACGGCCGAGACCATGTCCAGGTCCAGGGATATCTCGCCGGCCCAGCCGTCGTTGGGCTGCGGGTAGTCGGTGCCGCCGCGCTGGTCGACCTTGCGGAAGCAGCCGTTGTCCGCCGTGCACGGCGGCAGCCCGTACTGGGTCCGGTAGGCGGCGAGGTCCTGCTCGGCCATCGGGTTGTCGTAGGCCGCCACGACCGCGATGGTCGCCCCGGCGCCGCCGTCCGCGGGCAGGTCGTACGCCGAGCGCAGGTCGGCCGGGCTGAATCCCTCGGGAGTGGCGGACCGTGCGGTGCGACCGCTGTCGGTGTCCGCTCGGCGCACCGCGAAGCAACCGAAGTGCCCGGGCTGCGGGGCGCCGCACAGCGACTCCGCCGCCGGCCCGGCGTCATCGGCGACGGCCGGGCTCTGCTGGGGCAGTTGGACCGCCAGGGCGGCCAGCAGCAGGGCCGCGGCCCCGCCGACGGCACGTTGCCACGGGGATCCCGTTGGCCGGGCGGGGGCACCCCTCAAGTACCGGGAGAGGGGGCGCGAAGGACGGGGAACGAGCACGGGGCGACTCCGGCAGTGGTCCGATAACGTTGTCGGGCACATGACGCGCTGCCCGAAGAAAGATCGCGCGCCCTCGACAACCAGGTCAATGGATGGAGTTGGCGACTTGGCGCCGCGTGTCGTATTCACGACTTCTCGGCCACCGCTCCACCGCGGCGGGTGCACCTCACCATCGGGCGGCCGGTCCGGTCGCCCGGCCGCCGCGTGCGAGGGGCCGAGCGGTCATCCCGTCGACCCTGTTCACAACCTGGCAACGCCTGAGCCCTGTTGTGCAGGGCGTCCGCGCCGTTGCCGTCTGCGCTTGGCAAGGGCCTCATCGCGACCTGTGGCCCTCGAACCGGCCGCGGGAGTGGGATGTGGTCCCGCCGGGCTCGTCCGGTCTCATGTTGAGCTGGGCGCGGCCGTCTCCGGCGTCGGCGGTCCACAGGTTCAGGGACGGCACGCGGTGGAACTCGCCGTTGGCGAGATGCTGCTGCAGCACCCCGGGGGAGACCACTTCCGCCAGGCCGGAGTATCAGACGGCGCCCGGCGGGTACGTGATGACTCCGTCGCCGTTGTCATTCCCGAAGGGGGCCGCCGGGACCATCTCTTACGCGCTCTCGACGCCATGACGTCACCCTTGCGCAGGATGACGACGAAGCCCTCCTCGCCCTTCTTGAGCAGGGTCTCGATGGTGTCGTCGGCCTTGTCCTCGCCGGGGATCGACGTGGTCAGCGTGGAGCCCAGGTCGGGGGTGTCGATCGGGGAGTTGCCGAGCGACCAGTCGGCGATGTCGGTGATCGCGCCGGACAGGTCGACCGGTGGTGATCTCCTGGCGGGTCGGGATGTTGGTCGCCGCGGTGATGTCCGCCAGGAAGTAGATCTTGGTGACGCCACGGCGCATGAACCGCTGCTGGGTGGTACCCAAGGGGGGTGCTCACTCTCCGGGGACCCCAGCCCCCGGCGTACGGAGGCCCGTCCCCAACAGGTCGCAAGACTGCGACCGGAGGGTCAGTCCGTACCGTTTGGCCGGACGTCCATGCAGGGGCCTCCGCGGTGAGGTGCGATCAGACGTCAGCTGTTCGGTGTCGACACCGTCAGGACGAATCGCTGCACGTAAGTGCAGGTGGAGCTCACGACACGTCCTTTCCTCACGGTCAACGTCGTCGGACACGATCAGTGATCGGCAGGTGACATGGGGTCTCCAACCGACGGGCTGGTTACCTTCGAGCTTGGCAACCGGCGCCCCTGGACACCAGCTTCCGCCGGCGTCCGCTACGCACCCGTGCGCACCGGTGTCAGCGGCCGCGGGTGAGCAGTGCCCGGGTCTCGGTCAAGTCGAGGACGCGGGCGACGGGCGGGCTCATGACCTTGATCGTCAGGATGCCGCCGCCGCGGCCGTCGAAGGTCCTGGCCTCCAGCAGCGCGTTGAGGCCCGAGCAGTCGAAGAAGGTGACCCCGGACAAGTCCAGCTCGAGGCCTTCGGGGTGGGCGCGCATGGCCGCGATGAGGCAGCGTTCCAGGTCCGC
The DNA here is from genome assembly GCF_033792725.1 of Streptomyces sp. PA03-5A. Taxonomy (NCBI): domain Bacteria; kingdom Bacillati; phylum Actinomycetota; class Actinomycetes; order Kitasatosporales; family Streptomycetaceae; genus Streptomyces; species Streptomyces sp. PA03-5A. The sequence goes on from NZ_JARAVL010000031.1 coordinate 71,781, forward strand.
TGCGCAACCGGCGTCCACTTCCCCGGTGATCACCGCCACCGCACCGTCCGTTCCGCGCGCTGCGAGGCTCAGTGTGGCCCGGTCGGCGAAGCTCCGCGTGCCTCCGGGAGGCAGATAGGTGGGCAGCGCCCAGGGGTCGGGGGCGGTGCCGTCGTCTTCGTGGGTGTGGTCCGGCCGCGACATCGTGGGCTCCCGCTGCTCCACCAGGGGACTTCCTGCCACCTGTGATGATGCTCGGACCGGCAACGTACGTCAAACAAATCATGAAATATTTTTCGTGGGTTGATAATCAGGAAACGGGGAGCGCATGATGGGGCGCATGGACGGACGCGCACAGGACCAGGACCAGCCGAGGTGGACCTTCCTCACCAGTCACGCGCGGGTCCTGATCATGATCGCCCGCGACCCCGGCATCAGGCTCCGTGACGTGGCTTCCGCCTGCGGCCTTACGGAGCGGACGGTGCAGGGCGTGGTCTCCGACCTCGAAGAGGGCGGATACCTGGTCCGGTCGCGCGAGGGCCGGCGCAACCGCTACGAGATTGTCCCTGGCGCCATGTTCCGCCATCCGGCCGAGTCCGATCACGAGATCGCCGGCCTCTTGGCGCTGATCACCGAACCCCCGGCGCCGTGACGGCCGGCCGTGTTGTCGGTGCCGGGTGGGGCACTGGCGTACGGAAGCCCGTCATCGCAAGGCTACGAACCACAGGGTCAGCCCGTACCGTGTAGCCGGACGTCCGAGCAGGGCCCCCGCGGTGAGGTGCGATCACGCGTCCGCTGTTCGATGGCAGCTACCCGTCACCTTTGAGGTGGATGCATGCATCTGCACCGCAGTCGAGTGGTCAGCACCGCCTGGTTGGGAGCTTTCCTGGGCGCGCTTCGCGGGCCAACCGTTCTCGCGGGTGTTCCTCGGGATGATCGCCGGGCAAGGGAGGGCTCGCGGCGGCGCGTCCTCCCCTGGTGGTTACTGTGGACGGGGCGCGAGCCGGCTGCCGCGCTGGGCGGTAGCGGCCCGCCGCTCCCTGACATGTCCACCTGTGCTGGAAGCAGTACCGACGTACTGAGACGCTGGCCGAGTTCTTGCTCGGCTCGCTCCCGCAAGCTGTTTCGTAGGCCTTCAGCGCGGAATGCTCGACTCGGCGTAGGTACTGTGTCCGTTGCTTTGCGATGCCCCTTGTCCGTAAGCGGCTCCTGGCGCTCTTTCACCCGTGCGCAACGAGCTCAGTCCGAGTGGGTTCCGAAGGGGTGAATTGCTGGGCGAGAGCCGACCGCGGCCACCGCTATGCGGTCGGCGCCAGTTCGGCCCGGCCGAAAAGCAAGGCGTACCCGGTTGGCAGTTGTGCGAGAACGCGGTTGATGAGGTCGTTCCCGGTCAGGCGACTGAGAATCGCGAAAACGGTCCCGGCGTCCCAGCGTGCGGTGGCGGGCGTGCCGCCGGTGCGGGTGGCCAGGTCGCTGACGAAGTCGAAGCCGGTGAGCGGTTCGGTGCGGGGGAGCTGGGCGGTGAGCTCGAGCGCGGCCTCGACCGGAAGCCGGGCGGCCAGGGCGACGCGTTCTTCGCCGATCAGCTGCCGACCGAGTCCGGCCAGCACATCACGGACGGCCTGCTCGGCCCGTTCGCGGGTTGGGTAGGCACCCTCGTAGCGTACGTGCTCGACCATCGCGTCGAACGTCATCGCCGGTGTACGGAGGTCCGCTGGGGGCTGCGGGGACATCGGTGTGCCTTTCATCTTCTTGTTGTGGTGTGGGGCGGGGGCAGCGTGTCCCGCCCCACGGTCGTGAGGGTCAGGCCGGCTCGAGGTGACCGAACAGCAGGTCGTAGCCCGGGGGCAGCTGAAGCAAGAGCCGGCGCAGGAGGTCCTGTCCGGCCTCCTCGGCGGCCACGCTGAGGACGGCGCCGACGTCCCAGCGTGCGGTCTGTTCGGTGGCGCCTTCGATCCAGGCGGCGGTGGCCCGCACGAACCGCTCGGCGTCCAGCGGCTCGGCGGCCTGCAGCGGATTGAGCAGGATGAGTGCGTAGGTCTCCGGCAGTCGGGCGGCGAGTTCCGCACGCTCCTCGCCGACCACGTGTGCGCCCAGGAGGGCCAGCACGACGCGTGCGGCCTGGTCCGCCTCCTGTGGTGTGGAGTATTCGCCGCGTTCCTGCACGCGTGCGAGGAACGCATCCGGTCGCATGGCCACGGTAATCCCCTTGAGTTACGCGGAGGACGGAACCGAGGAGGGAGGGAAACGGTTAGCCGTCCTCCGCCGCCTGCGTGTGCCGGGTGGTGCCCGGCTCAGGGCTCAGCCGCTGATCTGCTTGCGGTCGCCGGTGGACGTGATGGCGATCTTGCGGGGCTTGGCCCGCTCCGCGATCGGGATGCGCAGGGTCAGAACGCCGGCGTCGTATTCGGCCTCGATGTGGTCGGCGTCCAGGGTGTCGGCGAGCATGAGCTGCCGGGAGAAGACGCCGAGGGGCCGTTCGGACAGTTCCATCTGCACGTCGTCGGCCTTGGCGACGGGACGGCGTTCGGCTTTGACCGTGAGCATGTTGCGTTCGACGTCGATGTCGATCGCTTCCGGCGATACGCCGGGAAGGTCGAGGGCGATCACGTAGTGGTCGCCTTCGCGGTAGGCGTCCATCGGCATCGTCGAGGGCCTCGTCCATGTGCCGGACGTCCCCAGGAGCTGCTGGGTCAGACGGTCCAGCTCACGGAACGGATCGGTGCGCATCAACATCGTGAAACACCTCCAAGCGTTCGGGCAGTGGCTGCCAATGCGCTTCACCTGCTTTCACTTGTACCATGTCGTCCAAGCGATGACAAACGTCAAGTCGTCGAGGCGATGACACGAAGGGAGACACTGCCTCATGGATGCCACCGAGCCCGCTGCGTCGACGGCTGCCGGCGAGGATGGAGCCGTGCCACTCCTGGCCGCCGCAATTGCTCTGGCAGCCATCGACGACGCTCTGCGTACGGCCCGCGCCGCGGATACGACGCCGGCAGCCATCTCAGGTGACGACACAGAACAGGCGCTGGCCTCGCTCACGCTGCTGCGAGAGGTGCGCGAGCAGCTCGCCGGCTGGGAGAGGGGCCTGATTGAGACCGCCCGCGCCGCCGGCACCAGCTGGGCCGAGCTGGCAGGCCCTCTCGGGGTCGCCAGTCGCCAGGCTGCCGAACGCCGCTACCTGCGGCTGCAGCCGGGAGCGGCAGGCAGTACCGGGGAGGAGCGGGTGAAGGCCACCCGCGACCGCCGTGCCGCCGACCGCACCGTCACAGCCTGGGCACGAGACAACGCCGCAGACCTGCGCCGCCTGGCCGCTCTCATCACCGGGCTCTCCGACCTTCCCCCCGCGGCCCGCTCCGCCATCGCCGCCATCGACAGGGCCCTCGCCCACAACGATGCGGCCCGATTGATGACCCCCCTTGCGGCCGCCCGCATCCATCTGCAGCCGGGGCATCCGGAGGTAGCTGCGCGCGTGGACGCTCTCATTCGGCACGCCGACCAGCTGCGCCAGGACAGCAACGACCAGCGACGCGACGCTTGACCCAGCGGAAGCGACCGCAGCGGGTTGGCGTCCACCGGGCAGGCCCGAACGGTGGAACGGCGGTCGATGCGAACCGGGCGGCGCGGCGCGCCGCCTGTCACCAAAGATCAGGTCCGCCGCCCCGCAGCCCGCCGCAGCAAGACGAGAATGTCCCTGGGCCCATGGGCCAGGGTGAGGATGCGCTCATCCAGCCGGACCCGGCGCCCGCCGCATTCCGAAGGCGGGATACACGATCACTCGGCATTCCACCCCTCCTCCGGGCTGCGACGCAGTCTTGATGGCCGCATCCTGGAAGAACGACCCTGTCCGGAGTTTTCTGCACCTCCCCCGCGTACGAGCCCAGCACGCCGCCGGGGAGTGATCGCCTGACACGGCAACCATCGAGGTCCGCAACGAATGCACGACAAGGAAACGACCGCGCTCGTCGTGATCGACATGATCAATACGTATGAGCACGAGGACGCCGAACTGTTGCTGCCATCTGTGCGAGAGGCGCTTCCGGGCGTACGGAGGCTGATCTCACGCGCTCGCGCCATCGGTGTGGACGTCATCTACGTCAACGACAATTACGGACGCTGGCGCTCCCATCACGACGAAATCCTCGACATGGCACTCGCTGGCCCTCACGCCGACCTGGTCGAACCGGTCAAGCCCGACGCCGACTCGCTGTTCGTCGTCAAAGCCCGGCATTCGATCTTCTTCCAGACCCCGCTGGAGTACCTCCTGGACCGGCGGAACGTCGGCCATCTCGTGCTGTGCGGGCAGGTCACCGAGCAGTGCGTGCTGTATTCGGCACTCGACGCGCACGTCCGGCACCTGCCGACGACCGTCGCGAGTGACGCCGTCGCCCACATCCATCGCGACCTGGCCGACGCGGCACTGCGCATGATGGAGCGCAACATGGGCACCCACCTCTGCCCGGCGGACGAAGTCCCGCTGGGCGTCGAGGCCGGGACACCGCTCCCGCCACCATGACCGGTCCGGTCCGCCAACAAGGCCATGTGCTTCACGAACGCGAGGCCCTCTGGCGATCGGACGCTCAGCAGGAAAGTGCCTCATCGCAAATGCCGCCATGGCTGGTAAGCCGCTCATTGTGGTGGAGCAGAACAGCAGTGGCGGGTGCTAGCGCCAGGGAACCCACCACTTGGACGAACACCTCGCCGATCTGCTTCAGGCACTCGCTCGTCGCGTGAATCTGTGCGTCGTTCCCAGCCGCGATCTTCCACGCCAAGGGCGAATCGTCAACTTCACCCAGGGACTGGCCCAGATGGTCGCCTCCCAGGGGATCCGCGTCAACGCGGTGGCCCCAGGGCCGGTGTGGACCCCCCTGATCCCGGCGACCCTCCCGGACACCACCGAGTTCGGGAAGCAGTCCCCGCTGGGCCGCCCCGCCCAGCCCGCCGAGATGGCCCCGGCGTACGTCTTCCTCGCCTCCCAGCGCGCGAGTTACATCACCGCGGAGGTCGTCAACGCCACGGGCGGCACGCCGCTGCCCTGAGGAGCGGCATGTGCCGCCACCGACCGGGAAGACGCGGGATCAACAACGCCTCTTTCGCTTGAGGAGACGACATGCTGATGGCTTTGCCTGAGGCAGGGACGGCATGGGGGGTTGACCGCTGACGAGCAGCTGACCTGCGGTTGCCATGTCCACGTATCGGTGGGCTCCGACGAGGAGGGCGTGGCCGTTCTGGACCGGATCCGCCCCTGGCTGCCGCCGGCACTGAGCGCCAATTCGCCCTTTTGGCAGGGGCAGGACAGTGGCTACGCCAGTTACCGAAGCCGTGTATGGGGCAGACGGCCGTCGGCCGCTCCCGTGGAGCCCTTCGGGTCCGCCGCTCGCTACCACGCCCTGGTGCGCACCATGGTGGCCACTGGGGCGCTCCGGGACGAAGGCATGATCTACTCCGACGCCAGGCTGTCCCGTACCTACCCGACGGTGGAGATCAGAATCGCCGACGTCTGCCTGGACGCCTCCACTACGGGGCTTCTCGCGCACTGATCCGTTCGCTCGTCGACACCGCCGCCCGCGACTGGCGGAACGGCACCCCCGTCGCCGGCCACCCCGTCGGCTTCCTGCGGCTGGCTGGCAGGCCGCACGCTCCGGCCTGACCGGAAAGCTCGTGCACCCTCTCACCATGGAGCCGGTGCCGGCCGAAGAGGCGTTGCGGGCGCTGCTCGACCACGTCCACGACTCACTGGACGACAACGGAGACCTGCCCACAGCCCGCGACGCGCTCACCGCGTTACTCAGGGCAGGAAACGGCGCGATGGCCCAGCGCGAACTGCTGGAGCGCAACGGCAGCCTCAAAGACGTCGTCGCCGCGTGCGTCCAGCGCACCCACGCATGGCGGTAGGACCAGATGTGCGGTCCGCAAGTGGAAGGCCGTCAGGGTGTGCGAGCGCCCTGAAGGCCACTGCCGGCCGTCGCGCCCTCACGGGCGTGGCAGGCGCCGCTCTCTCCAGCACTGGGCCGCCCCGGCTGTCCTTCGGAACGGCGGGGGGCGCTTTCGTGTCTTCAGGCGCTGGCTGCGGTGCGCGCGGGGTGGCAGCGGGGGCAGGCCTCGACGTCGGGCATGCCGAGGGCGATCTCCACCTCGCGGGGGCTGAGCCAGCCGCCGACCGCGTCCGGGCAGTCGCCGCGGTGGATCACACCGTGGAGGGACCCGCCCTTGGGTATGTGCTGGAGGCGCCAGCCGATCCCGCCCTTGGCGTGCGACTTCTCCTGCTTCGGTGGCGTAGCAGCGGCAGCGGGTCGAGGCTCCCTCTCCTCGACCTCGCGGATCTTCGCGTCGACCGCGTCGATCTGCAACTGCAGGTACAACCGGATTACCCGCAGCCGCTCAGCATCAGGCGGCAAGTCGCTCACACGTTCGACTGTACGGCTGGCCAGCGTGTCGAGCCAGCGGGATCAGCTCTCGGTGGCCGTCTCGTCGACGAACGAACCATGCCCGGGGCGGTCATGATGAGGTCTTCCCGCAGGGCCGCGGTCAGGTTCTCCGCACAGTGCCGCGGCTCACGCCGGACTCGGACCCCCAGCCGCACCTGACCACGTACCCCCCCCAGGCAGTCCGTACATGCCGCCCAGTACCGATACCCGCAGCCGAGGGGCGGAGGCCGGAACGGCCCCGTCCGGCACCTGCGCCCGCTCCCAGTGGTACACCGGCCCTGCCCATGCGGAACGGAGTCAGCCCTCGGGGCGGGGTCGCTTTTCGCCTGCCTGGCCATGCAAGTGGTCCACGCGGCTGGCCGGATGGGCTCGAAGACGCGGTCCCCGTCGCTTCCTTCCGGGGCTTTCGGAGGGGCCGCTCCGTCACCTGGTCGATGGGTCCAGCGTGCTGCCCGCCGCCGCAGCCAACACGCTCGGTGCCCGCTTGTCGCACGCCTCGGCGCGGCACACGACCAAGATGCCGCCGGGTCCGGAGTCGGTTTCTACGCGGCGGGAGACGCCGTCGGTCAACACGTCCAGCATGCACCCGCGTTCCGCGCGAGACACGCTGGACACATGCCTGCCAAGGAGCCGTCCGTCATCGTCCTTCCGCCCGTGGACGGCCGCCGAGTAACGATCAACGGGGTCTACTTCGGAACTGCCCGCGACATGACAGAACTGGAGCAGTTCCTTTGGCTTGCCGGCTTCGATCCCGCCTGGTTCGACATCGCCGACCCCGACGTCATCGAGTGGCGCGGCGGCGGCCCCGACGTGTGGTGACGGGCCCGCCCGGCCTTAATCGGCCCCGTAGGGCCTGATCCGGCCGGACGGACAAGTTCAGACTACGACGGCAGTCGGCGCCTGCCACAAGCGCCGGCACTCTGCTCTCCGCACCGTTCGCGCACAACCGCAGGCGCATGTGGCGCCCGCGGGCACCGGTCCGTGCCGTGTGCCCGCGAGTGCTGCAGTGTCTGCAGCATCAGGTGCAGGCCTGGACGCACTCGCTGTGGGCTGGTGGGAGCGCCAGTGGCGGCGCTGATGGCGGGGGAGCGGCACAGCCCAGCCGGCGCCACTCCTTCGAGTGGCCACCGCCCCGGCCCCGCCGCCCAGTACGAACCGTTGACACGCTTTGAGCACTGTCGAAAACGACCTCTTTCCACCGCCCGATTACGACGCCGTCGACATCGTCCTCACCGGCCCCGTCGACCAGGTCGCCCCCGTTCGCGCCCGGATTCAGGCCCGCGCGACCGACGGAAGCAGCATGCTGCTCGACCTGCCCGAGGACGGCCTCGTCCGCTGCCGCATGCGGATCACAGCCTCCCGGAGCTGTAGATGTTCCCGCCTAGGAGGTTTCGGCGACGTGTGCGAGGTAAGGCGATCTGCCGGCGCCGCCCGCTTCGCCCCCCGACCGGGCGGCGCCCCGAAGGGCTCCCCCTCTCGGTGGTCAGCGCCTTGCAGACCGGGGCCTGCTCCATTCAGGCCCCGGTCGGCGAGGAGGACGTGATGGACGAGAAAACCCGCGTGAATCTCCCCGGAAAGAGGGTCCCGGTCAGCGGCATCTACGAATGCACCTGCGGCCAGGGCCATCGCTTCACCAGCACAGACGTGGAGGGCCACACCTTCCCTCCTGTCCCGAAGGACTGCTCCGGCATCGGCTGGAATCTACTGATCCCTGCCCATGCGGAGCGCAGCCCCTAGGCCCCCAGCAGCTCGCCCAGTTACGTGGTGAGTACCGGGCGGGCGCCGTACGCGGCCCCGCCGACGTACCTCCCCTGTCCGCGGCGGGGCCGCTCTACTACGCGGGAGCTTGGGTCGGGGCAGGCGCCAGGCGCCTGCGCCCCGCCAGCTTCACGCCCTCACGCCAGAGCTCCGTCTGCTTCCGGAGCAGGAGTCAGACAAAGGATTGCCGCCTGGAGCGTACCCACCACGGCTTGTAGCAGCGACGGCTGCGCTCTTGGCGAGCGTCGCCCTCTCCGTCCATGCCTGCACCAGGTACCGGGCGCCGTTGCGGTAGATCACGTGGACCAGTTGGTGCTCGGTGCCGAGCCCGAGGGATCGGGGCCCGTACGCTGATGCCCCGCTCACCGCGGCGCCTTCGTTTCCGTCCCGCCGGGGATCGCTCCCTGGGCGCGCAGTTCGGCGATCTCGGCGGGGCCGAATCCCAGCTCGGTGAGGATCTCGTCGGTGTGCTCGCCCAGGTCCGGCGCACGTTTCGCCGGCACCTTCGGCACTCCTCGCAGGTTGACCGGGCTGCTGATGGTTTCCGTGAGCCCGGTGACTCCTTCCAGCGGCACCACGATGTCGTTCGCGCGCAGTTGCGGGTCCTGCGCGGCCTCCTCAGGGGTCTGGATGAGGCTGTGGGTGACGCGTTCTCGTCCCAGGGCGTCCTTCCAGTGGGCGAAGGGCCGCGCGCGGAACTCGGCGTCGAGCAGTTCGCTGAGCGCGGCGGCGTTCTCGAGGACACCCTCGACGTCGGCGAAACGCGGGTCCTCGAGCAGCTCGGGGCGCCCGATGGCCCGCGTCAGTCCCGGCCAGTGCGGGGGAGACGCCACCAGCATGAACCACTCGCCGTCCGCGGTCCGGTAGGGGTTGACCAGCGGATTCGCCGGCGCCTTCCGGTCGTGCAGCTCGAAGGACGTGCCGCCGGCGAGTGCGCCGGCCACCAGGGTTCCCGTGGCCCAGACGCCCGTGGCGAGCAGCGACGTCCCGACACTGGCCCCTTGTCCCGTTCGCTCACGGCGGTACAGGGCGGTCACGATCGCCGCGTAGACGGCGATCGCCGACATGTAGTCGCCGCTGCCCCAGACCGGCACCGTCGGCGGTGCTCCCGCGTCCCGGGTGGAGGCCAGCAGCCCGCTGCGCGACCAGGCGGCGGTCAGGTCGAAGCCCGGCTGCCCGGCGTCGGGGCCGGTGTCACCGAAGCCTGTGATGTCGGCGTAGACGACCCGCGGGTTCCAGCCCGCGACCTCGTCGTAGCCGAGGTGCAGTCTCTCGCGGGTGCCGTGCGGGAAGTTGGTGATCACCACATCGGCCCACTCGACGAGGCGCTTGAGGATCCCGGTGGCCGCCGGGGACTTCAGGTCGATCACCATGCCACGCTTGTTGCGGTTGGCGAGGTGCCAGCTGTAGTTGGCCCGTGCCTGGGGACTGGGCGGTACGGAGCCCAGCCGCCGCTGGGGATCGCCGTTCCCCGGCGGCTCGATCTTGATGACGTCGGCTCCGAAGTCGGAGAGCATGGTGGCCGCGGCCGGTGCCGCGATGAAGCTCGATGCGTCGAGGACCTTCAGCCCGGTGAACACGGATTCGGTGGTCAACTTGGTCACCTCACGAAAGCGCTCAGGCCGTCGGTCACGGCACGCCCGACGATGAGGGTCTGGATCTCGCGCGTGCCCTCGTACGAGTAGATGGCCTCGGCGTCGGCGACGAACCGGCCGATCTTGTAGTCGAGGATGATGCCGTTGCCGGCCAGCAGTTCGCGCGCCCATCCCACGGTCTCCCGCATCCGCACGGTGCAGTAGGCCTTCGCCAGCGAGGACTGCTCGTCCCGGTACACCCCGGCGTCCTGCAGCTGGGCCAGCCGCGTCACCATCCCGCACGACGCCGTGGCATTGCCGAGCATCTTCACCAGCAGGTCCTGCATCAGCTGGAAGCCTCCGATGGGCCGGCCGAACTGCTCCCGCTGCTTGGCGTACTCCAGGGCGATCTCGTAAGCGCCGAACATGATGCCCACCGCCTGCCACGCCACCCCACTGCGGGTCCGGCGCAGGATCTCCGCTGTGTCCTTGAACGAGTTCGCGTTCTGCAGCCGGTTGGTCTCCGGAACCCGGCAGCCGTCGAGCACGATGTCGGCGTTCTGCACGATCCGCAGCGCCATCTTGTTCTCGATCTTCGTCGCGGTGAACCCGGGCGTGTCCTTCTCCACGACGAAGCCCAGCACGTGACGGGTCTCGACGTCGCGGGCCCAGATGACGACCAGGTCGGCGAACGTCGCGTTGCCGATCCACCGCTTCGCGCCGTCGAGGATCCATCCGTCGCCGTCGCGGCGGGCGGTCGTCTGCAGCCCGCCGGCGACGTCGGAGCCGCCGTGCGGCTCGGTCAACCCGAAGGCGCCGATCTTCTCGAAGCGGCTCATCGCCGGCAGCCACCTCCGCTGCTGTTCCTCGGAGCCGCAGGCGAGGATGGTGCCCATGGCCAGACCCGTGTGCACGCCGAAGAACGTCGCCACCGACGCGTCGGCATGGGCGAGCTCCAAGGCCATGAGACCCGCGAAGAGGTTGCTCGGCCTGGATCCCGTCGATTCCGGGTCGGCCCAGTCCACCAGCCCGAGCCTCCCGAAGCCTTCGACCAACTGGAAGGGGAATTCGGCCCGGGCCCAGTAGTCGTCGACGATCGGGGCGACCTGCGTGCGGAGGAACTCGCGGACGGACTCGACCTTCTCCCGTTCCCGGTCCGACAGCAGTTCCTCGTAGGCGTAGAAGTCTGCGGGCAGCAACCCTTTGCCCAGGTAGGGACCGGACGGTGCCGGCAAGGTCGTGGTGCCGCTCATGGCAATCTCCCTCAAGCGCTGTGAGGCCTGGCCCGGAGATCCGCGCCCGCCGGCGCTCCCAGCCCCCGGCTTTTCGGATCCGAGCGCGATTAAACGCGGATCCGGAGCGGCGCCCCCGGACCCGCGCCGCCCAGCGTGGTGGTGTCGCCGCGGACCACCCGAGTGGCCCGTCGCCGACGGTGCGAGAGAGGCGGGCGGGGCAGGATGCGGGAACTGCCGGAACGTCATGCCGGCGGCGGTGCGCCGGCGCCGCTGCGTGACGCTTCGGCGCAGCGCCAGCAGGGCCAAGCCCTGCGGACCGCACGTGCGGCTGGTCCACGGCTGCCGGTGCCTCCACGGGCGAAGCGTCCGGTTTCCGCGACCGAGCCTGCCGTCGCTGAGGGCGGTCAGGCGTTGAGCGGCTGGTCGTGGAGACGGGCGGTGAGATCGTCTGCCCATCCCTGGGTTGCGCAATTCGCCGATCGCGGGCTCGGTGAGACCGTAGGCGGCGAATTCGGTGTCGTCGATCCAGTCCGCGCCGTCCAGGCGGGCCAGCAGGTCCTCCAGGTCGAAGGCGTCGCGGGCGTGGCGGCGGCCGAGCGCTTCGAGCTCGATCGAGGACCACAGGTGGGCCGCGGCTCGGACGTCGATGAGGTCCCGGACGATCCCGCGGTCGGCCAGTGCGCGGACCTTGGTACCCACCACGTCTTCGAGGGACAGGACCGGTCCGTGGTCGGTGATCACGGCGGGGCGGGTGAGGACTTCCTTGAGGATGTCGAGCTCGCATTCCTCACCGCTGTCCGGGTCGGTCACGGTGGGACGTGCGGCCAGCGGTCCGCTTCCACGACGTGCACCTGCCAGCCGCGGTCGCGAAGCCCGGCGGTGACGGTCGCGGCGATCTGGTCCATCGGGTCGTTGTTGTCCGTGGCGACGTCGAGGTCCTGGCTGAGCCGTTGGACCAGGCCGTGCGCCTGCACCGCGTAGCCACCCGTGAGGACCAGGGGATACGGACTGCCGATGCTGAGGACGTCCGCCAGCAGCCGGCGGTGCAGTGGATCGAGGTTCACGCTGCTCGAGGCGCCCGAGTGGGGAGTTCGCTGAAGGCGGCTTCCCAGACGTCGCGGATGTCGCGGCTGATCAGCGTGCGAAGCACGGGCCAGAGCTTGATGAGAAGGTCCCGGTCGAGGTAGCGGACCAAGTCGTCGTGGAGGCCCTCGGCCAGGACGGTCCGGTAACAACTCATACGCAGCCGCGGCTGGTCCAGATCGAACTCCGTCAGGCCCGACCAGGCCAGGTGCAGCGGCAGGGCGACCGTCCCGTGCGCGGGTCCCCGCAGAGCGGACAGTTCCGCGGGCAGCCGCCTGCAGAACCGCTCGCGGCGCAGCTCTGTGGTGCTGGACGTCGATGCCATGCCCCGATTATTTCCCAGCCCGCGGTACCGGGGCCACAAACCCGCCGATCCGTGGCGGGCGCCGTCGCCGTGACCGTCACGCCCCTCCAGGCGCCGGGTGAACGCTCGCGAACGGGTCCCTGCGGGAGGGCGCCCCGCAGGCGCACCGGGCGTCGCCGTCGGGTTAGTCTGTCCCCCGTACCGGACACGGGGTGCCCCGCCGAGGGCTGAGATCACACCCGTCGAACCTGAACCAGTTCGTACTGGCGGAGGGATGTCTCCATGCCATTGGCGCATGTTTCCGGCGGTCTGCCCGCCGACAGCCGACAGACCGTCTTCGACGGCCGCATGCCGGCGGCCGCCGGCGACCTGCGGATCGAAGCACACGGCATACGACCGGTCCCCGAGGGCAACCGCTACGGCGGACCGGGGCGGCTGTTCACCGTGTGGTTCGCCCCCAACCTCACCATGACCGGCGTGTTCACCGGCACCATCGGCATCGTCCTCGGCCTGGACTTCGCCACCGCGCTCACCGCCGTGGTGCTCGGCACCGTGATCGGCGCGATACCCACCGCCTACCTGGGCACCTGGGGGAGCCGGACCGGTGCGGGGCAGCTGCCGCTGGCCCGGCTGGCCTTCGGCCGGGCCGTCGCGCTACCCGGCATCCTGCAGTGGCTGTCCTCGGTCGCCTGGGACGCGCTGATCGGGCTCTTCGGCGGGGACGCGCTGGCGCGGCTGTGCGGCCTGCCCTTCTGGCTCGGGGTCCTCATCATGATGCTCGGGCAGGGCGCTCTCGGCGTCCTGGGCTACGAGGCCATCCACCGGCTCCAGATCGTCATGACCTTCGTGCTCGCCGTCGCCTTCGCCCTGATCGCCTGGAAGCTGCTCGACGGCGTCCACCCCGCGGTCACCGGCTCCGCCCACGGCGCCGACCGGGGCGGGGCGTTCGTCCTGACCAGCACCATCGCGCTGAGCCTGTCCCTGTCCTGGGCCCCGTACGCCAGCGACTTCAGCCGCTACCTGCCACGGAGCACCTCGCGCTCGCGCATGTTCTGGTTCACCCTGGCGGGCCTGGTGGTGTCCTTCGTGGCCGTCCAGGTCCTGGGGTTGTGGGGCGCGTCCGTCCTGACCGACCAGACCGCCGCAGGTGTGGCCGATCTGCTGGGCGGTGGGCCGCTGGGGGCGTTCGGGCTGCTCGCCGTGGCCCTGGCCGCCCTGTGCAGCAACGCCATGAACGACTACAGCGGATCCCTGGCCCTGCAGACCGTCGGCGTCCGCGTTCCCCGCCCGGCGGCGGCCGCTTTCGCCGCCGTGCTCGGCTTCCCCCTGGTGCTGTGGATGCACGCCGCCGACACCACCGCCCGCTTCCAGAACGTGCTGCTGTTCGTCGGCTACTGGATCCCCGGATTCGTGGCGATCGTCATCGTCGACTGGCTGGTCCGGGCACGGGAACGGGCGGGCGCGGAGATCGACCTCGCCGCCGAGACCGACCGGCCGCAGCCCGGCCTGCCCGCCGTGGTCGCGTTCGTGGCCGCCTTCGCCGCGGCCGTGCCGTTCATGGACACCACGCTGTACGTCGGCCCGGTGGCGGACGCCCTGCACGGCGCGGACCTGTCGTACTACGTGGCCTTCCTCGTGGCCCTCGCGGTGTACACCCCGCTGCGTCTGCGTCAGCGCTCGCGGCCCTGAACCGCCACGTCCCGAACCGCCGACCATCGCAGGCGCCCGCACACGTCCGTCCCCCCAAGGAGCGACACCGCATGCCCCCGACGTCCGCCGACCACACCGCCTTCGCCGCGGAGGCGCTCACGCGCCTACGGGCCCACTCCCCGCTGGTCCAGTGCCTGACCAACTCGGTGGTGACGGGGTTCACCGCCAACGTCCTGCTGGCGCTGGGCGCCTCGCCCGCCATGGTCGACATCCCGGGGGAGGCCGGACCGTTCGCCCAGGTCGCCTCCGGGGTCCTGGTCAACCTCGGCACCCCGCACGCCGAGCAGCGCTCCGCCATGGTCGAGGCCGCGCATGCGGCCGCCCCGGCCGGCACCCCGTGGGTGCTCGACCCGGTGGCGGTCGGCGCGCTGCCCGTGCGCACCGCGCTGGCGCACCAGCTCCTCGAGCTGCGGCCGACGGTGATACGGGGCAACGCCTCGGAGATCATCGCGCTGGCGGGAGCGGGCGATGGCGGCCGCGGAGTGGATTCCTCCGACGGCGTCGAGGCGGCGGAGGAGACGGCACAGCGCCTGGCCGGCGCGACCGGCGGCGTGGTCGCCGTGTCCGGCCCCGTTGACTTCATCACCGACGGGGTGCGTACGGCCCGCATCGCCAACGGTGACGCGCTGCTCACCCGGGTGACGGGCGGGGGATGCGCGCTGGGTGCCGTGATGGCCGCCTACGCGGCGGTGGACGAGGACCCGTTCGCCTCGACGGTGGCGGCCGTCACCGCCTACACGATCGCCGCCGAACTGGCCGCGAAGAAGGCTTCCGGTCCCGGCAGTTTCGCCGTCGAGTTCCTGGACGCGCTCGCCGCGCTGCGGGAGTCCGACATCGCCGAGCGGGCGGCCGTGTCGTGACGGGGACGCCGGTCGACCTGTCGGTCTACCTGGTCACGGACGCGGCCCAGTGCACGGCCCGGGGCCGCAGCGTGGCCGAGACCGTCGCCCAGGCGGTGGCGGGCGGCGTCACCGCGGTGCAGATCCGCGAGAAGCACGCCGACGGCGGTGCCTTCCTGCGCACGGTCACGGAGGTGGCCGCGGTCCTCCCGGGGCGCGTGGCGTTGATCGTCAACGACCGGGTGGATGTGTTCCTGGCCGCCCGAGCCGGGGGCATACGCGTGTCGGGCGTCCACATCGGGCAGTCGGACCTGCCTCCGGGTGCCGTCCGCGAACTGATCGGACCGCACGCAATCCTGGGCCTCAGCGCCGCCACCCCCGAGGAACTGCGCGCCGCTGCCCAGGATCCGGCAGGCGTCCACCACGTCGGCATCGGCGCGCTGCACGCGACCCGGACCAAGGCGGACGCCCCGCCTTCGCTCGGCCTTGACGGCTTCGCCCGTCTCGCCCGGCTCAGCGCACTGCCCGCCGTGGCCATCGGCGGTGTGAACCCTGCCGACCTCCCGCGACTGCGGGAGGCCGGGGCAGCGGGCGCGGCCGTCGTGTCCGGCATCTGCGCCGCCGAGGACCCCGGTGCCGCGGCTCGCGCGTACGCCCTCGCCTGGGGTCGTGTGCCGACCCGGAGCCGGGAGATGAACCCCGCCTGACGGTGCGTGTTGCGCGGGGCCGTCGATCGCTCGGCTCAGTAGTCCTGCGGTGCCAAGGTGCGCAGGACGTCGAACTCGTTGCCCTCGGGGTCTGCCATGACCACCCAGTTCCGGTCCGGGCCCTGGCCCACGTCCACCGTGACGGCGCCGAGACCGAGCAATCTGGTCACCTCGTCCTTGGTGCTGCCGTCGATCGGGCTGACGTCGAGGTGAAGCCGGTTCTTGACGGTCTTGCCCTCGGGCACGCGGATGAACACCAGGGTGGGCGGCATCTGGCGGGCCCGGACATCCTCGACGGTCGGCACCCATGAGCCGATCTCGACCTTGCCCTCGCTCCGGTCGATCACCTTGAAGTCCAGGACCTCGCACCAGAAGGCCGCGAGCCTGTCCGGATCGTGGCAGTCAACGGTCAACTCGGTGAACCTGCTTGTCATGCTTCTCCCAGATAGTGCGGACGGGGCTCAGCGTAGGTCGCCCGCCCGACGGATCCGAGAACTTTTTGCCCAGGGGCAACAGACGGGCTTGATCCGGAGGGAACTCCTTAGCGTCGGCCGGCGGTCCGCCTTCGGCGTTCCCGCAGACTCACCGCCCAGGCGGCCAGGATCAGGACGAGGCCTGAACCCGCGACGATCCGGACGGCTGGGGTGCCGAACCTCTGCCACGACGCGGAGACGGCACCCGCCGCTCCGGCGACCAGAAGCAGCATCGGCAGCCGGCGCCGCCAGGTTGGCAACGTGTCCGTACGCCAGACGGAACAGAGCTCATCCAGGCAGCGGCGAGCACGACGCACCAAGCGAAGCCGCTCATCAGAACTCCATGAACCGCAGGCACCCGATCTCAGTCAGTTCGATCGGCGAGACGATCTTGCTCCCCGCAGGAGGGCGAAGGCAAGGACTCACCGCCGGGAGATCGCGGAGCGGTTCGTACCGGCGGCGGGGTCGGCGAAGTGGAGCGGCCGAAGTTGCGCCGGCCGGGCTCGAGGCTCTCGTACGGCATCTGGTGGTGTACGACGTGGCGCCGGCGGATGAGGGCGAGGTCACGGGACGGGACGGCCTGCCGGACTCCTGGCAGGGCTCGCCCGGCGTCCCACGGACCGCCGTCAGACGTCCAGGCCCCCCAGGGCCGCACGGACCAGGGGTACCAGATCGTCCAGGTCGGCGGCCGCGAGCTCGTCGAGCGTTCCCGCGCCGCGGGCCAGCAGCACCCCGATGAAGGCGGCGGCCGCCACCTCGGCCCGCAGTTGGGGCCGGTCCAGCCCGTCGCGGATGAACCGCTCGCGCAGCGGGTCGACCACACGTAGGTACAACTGGGCGCGGGCGGCGTCCTGCACGGCGTCGTCGTCGTGGGCGTGCACGGCCGCGCGGAACACGGGGCCGGTGCCGCGCTGGTCCCCGCGGTCGAACAGTGCGCGCAGACGCTCGGGTGCGAGCAGGTCCGGTGGGGTCGCGTCGCCCAGTTCGGCGCGCAGCACCGCGGTGTACAGGCCGCTCTTGTTGTTGAAGTACCGGGCGATCAGCGCCGGGTCGACGCCCGCCCGCTCCCCGATGTCGCGGATGGTGGTGCGGTCGAAGCCCCGCTCGCTGAAGAGCTCGCTCGCCGCCTGGAACAGCCTTTCGCGGCTGCGAGTGGAGTCGCGCTTGCGCGAGGGTGTGTCCTCGTTCACCGTGTCGCCTCCTGCCGCGCCGATTCCCCACCGTGCGTCACGGCGTCCGTGCCCGGTGCGGGAGCCGTGATCGCGGCGCGCCGGTGCCGCGGCGGCAGGACGGCGGTGAACAGGATCATGGCGACCCACACCCCGCAGGCCAGGAGCGCGGCCGTCCGGTAGCCGTCACCCGTGGGCAGCGCGTTGCCGGCGGCGGTGTGGGCCTGCAGGATCGTGGCGCTCAGCACGCTTCCGGTGGAGTAGCCGACGTAGCGCAGCACCTGGTTGAAGCTCATCGCACTGCCCGTCTCGTGTGCGGGTACGGAACCCACGATCATGCCGGGCATGACGGCGAACATCCAGCCGACCCCGAAGCCGGCCACCGTCATGATGACGAACAGCTCCCACAGCTGACCGCGGGCCAGGGCGAAGGCCAGCACGGCGGCCAGGGAGACCGCGCCCCCGAGCGACAGCACCAGTGCGGTGGGAGCCCGCCGGGCCAGCAGCGGCACCACCCGGCCGGCGGCCATGCTGGCGAGGGAGAAGGGCAGCAGCACCAGCCCGGTGACGGCCACCGAGGCGCCGAACCCGTAACCGGCCTCGCGCGGCGTCTGCACGAACCGGGTGACCAGCGACAGCAGCAGGTACATCCCGAGGCCGGCCACCAGCGCGGTCACGTTCGCGGTGAGTACCGTGCGGTCCTTGGTCAGCCGCAGGTCGACCAGCGGCCGGGCCGTCCGCAGCTCGTGCACGACCCACAGTGCGAGCAGCAGGAAGCTGCCCACGATCAGGGCGAGCAGCCGCGCGGAGTCCCACCCCCAGAGCTCGGCCTCGCTCAGGGCGAGCAGCAGTCCCGCGAGTCCGGTGCCGAGCAGCACCGCGCCCGGCACGTCCAGCCGCGGGGCGGCGCGGCGCGGGGACGGCGGCAGGACCACGGCGGCCGCCACCAGGGCGGCGGCGCTGACCGCCGCCCCGAACCAGAATCCGGCGTACAGCCCGTAGGACTGCGCGATCAACCCGGTGACCGGGTACCCCAGACCGACGCCGGCGACGGTGGTGATCGACAGCAGGGCCACCGCGGGGCGGGACCGCTCCGGCGGCAGGGCGTCGCGGGCGGTGGCGATCGCCAGCGGGGTGAGGCCCAGCCCGAGGCCCTGCAGCGCGCGCCCGGTCACCAGACAGCCGATGCCCAGCGGCAGCGCCGCCAGGACACAGCCGGTGAGCACCGCGACCAGGGCCCCGAGGATCACCGGGCGTCGGCGTGGACCGTCCCCCAGCCGTCCCATCACCGGAGTGACGACAGCGCCCACGAGCAGCGTGACGGTCAGCGACCACTGGGCGTCGTTCAGGGAGACGTGCTCCTCGGCGGCGATGGTCGGCACCAGTGGGGCGCCGAGGCTGCTGACCACGGCGACCAGCATGCCGAGCGAGACCAGTACGGGAACCAGCGCTCGCTGCCGCGCGGACCGGGGCTCCGCCATAGCGGGATTCTCCACGGCTCTCCTTGATGTCATCAGGCGATGTCTTCAGCTGAAGTCATCGCCTGATGACATTATTCCCGACACCTCCCCGGCGGGGTTGGGGCGGGCCGCGTCTCTTGCGGTGCAAGACGCCGATGCGTGCTGCAGCCGATCTGCGACAAAGTCGTCCATCAGGAATGCGGTGCGGCCTGAGATTCCCCCGGATCGTCCCATGCAACCTGATGACGGGTCAGTAAAGGGGATTGGTGGAAGCCGCCGTCCGAGATGTGGTGCGCAATTGCGTCGGACGCCGGGAAGGTGGCATTGGGGCGTGCCGCAAGCGGGCTCCGCGGATACGGCGGGTCACGTCAGGACATATCCGGCGGACGAACCTATCGCGCGCCGAGTTGTCAGCGAATGGGCTGCCGACCAGCGCAAATGCCGTCCGGGAACCTTGATCCATTCTCCGGGGTGCTGGCGTCTTTCCGTCGCGTGTCGTATTCACGCCCTCGATACGTGCAGTGACCACTCACGAGTAACAGAAGCCCAGCGTTCACTCAGCGAACACACTACAACACCAATTCCCCTCCAAAACGCCCAACAATCACCGTCGTCGTGCACGTGCAGCATTCGTGCGATGACGTTCGGTCACCGCCGCTGCCGATTCTTCCTTGTTGACATGAACAGAGCGGAACTCGCTAATGGGCTCCGGTGAACGCTCGGACGTTCGCCGTCGCCCGGGAGCCGTACACGGCTCTATCCCTGCACGCACGCATGGGAGTCACGTTGCGCAGACCAGCGAGAACCACCAACCCCCTCCGCCGGACGGTGACCAGAGGACTGGCCGTCCTCGGCGCCGCCGCCATGGCGGTGCTGGGAGTACAAGCACCGGCATTAGCCACCGGGGCCGCAGGCGCGAAGTCCGCCGCCTCGGCCACCGACGGCCGCCCCTCCTTCGAACCCACCTGTGACGACGCCAAGCCCGGCCACTTCAGCTGCTTCGCCCTGCGCCGCACCGACGTGAAGCCGGTCAAGGGCCTGCTGCGGGCGGCCGACACCCCGGCCGGCTACGGTGCCGCCGATCTGCAGAGCGCCTACGACCTGCCCGCCGACGGGGGCGCCGGACAGACCGTCGCCATCGTGGACGCCTTCGACGACCCGACCGCCGAAGCGGACCTGGCCGTCTACCGGGCGCAGTTCGGGCTGCCGGCCTGCACCACGGACAACGGATGCTTCCGCAAGGTCGACCAGCGCGGCGGCACCGACTACCCCGTACCGGACCCCGGCTGGGCCGGTGAGATCTCGCTCGACGTCGACATGGTCTCCGCGATCGCGCCCAACGCGCACATCCTGCTGGTCGAGGCCGACGACAACAGCTTCGAGAGCCTGTCCGCCGCCGTCGACCAGGCGGTCGCGCTCGGTGCGAAGTACGTCTCGAACTCCTACGGCACCGACTACCGCGGCGGGAACGGCGAGGACCCGTCCGAGACCACGGACCTGGACGCCCACTACAACCACCCCGGCGTCGCGATCACCGCGTCCACCGGCGACTACGGCTACGGCGTGAGCTACCCGGCCGCCTCGCAGTACGTGACCGCGGTCGGCGGCACCACGCTGACCCGCGCGCCGTCCACCCCCCGCGGATGGACCGAGGACGCCTGGAGCCTGGCCGGTTCCGGCTGCTCGCTGTACGAGCCCAAGCCCGCCTTCCAGCACGACACCGGCTGCGACAACCGCGCACTCGCCGACGTCTCGGCCGTCGCGGAGGACGTGGCGGTCTACCAGACCTACGGCCACAACGGCTGGGCGGTCTACGGCGGCACCAGCGTCTCGTCGCCCATCATCGCCTCGGTGTACGCCGCCGCCGGCACCCCCGTCGCCGGCTCGTACCCGAACGCGTATCCGTACGAGGCCGGTACCGGACTCAACGACATCACCACCGGCAGCAACGGCAGTTGCTCCCCGTCGTACCTGTGCAACGGAGCCACCGGCTTCGACGGCCCGACGGGCCTTGGCACGCCCGCCGGTCTGAACGCGTTCCGCACCGGCGCGCACGGCGTGATCGCCGGAACCGTGACCGACAGCGCCACGGGCAAGGCGGTCAGCGGTGCCACCGTCACGGCGGGCACCGGCATCGCCCACACCGACGCCTCCGGCGCCTACTCCCTGACCGTGCCCACCGGCACCTACGACGTCTCCGTCGAGGCGTTCGGCTACGCCGACGGCTCGGCCGACGGGATCGTGGTCGACGAGGACGCCACGGTCACCAAGAACTTCAGCCTCTCCCCGGTGCCCAGCCAGACAGTCGCCGGCAAGGTCACCGACGGCTCAGGCCACGGCTGGCCGCTCTACGCCAAGATCACCGCGGACGGCGTCCCCGGCATGGTGTGGACCGATCCCGCGACCGGTGCGTACAGCCTGGACCTGCCCCAGGGGCACTCCTACACCCTGCACGTCGCGTCGGCGACGCCCGGCTACGAGACCGTCAGCAAGACGATCACCGTCGGCGACTCGGCGCAGACGGTGGGCATCGCGGTCCCGGTCGACTCCTGGACGGCGAACCCGCCCGGATACCGGGTCGACGTGACCGGCACCACCGAACCGTTCGACGCCACCGACGCCCCGCCCGCCGACTGGACGGTGGACAACGCCAAGGACACCACGGGCGGCTGGCAGTTCGACGACCCGGGCGACCGCGGCAACCACACCGGCGGTGACGGCGCGTTCGCCGTCATCGACAGCGACCACTTCGGCGGCGGCGTCACCCAGGACACCTCGCTGGTCAGCCCGGTCTACGACTTCACCGGCAAGAACGAACCCGAGGTCGCCTTCGACACCGAGTACAAGCAGTACGGCGGCCAGTCCGCGGCCGTCGAGGCGACCGCGGACGGCGGCAAGACCTGGACCAAGATCTGGTCGCCCGGCTCGGACGTCACCGGGGACCACATCGAGGCCTCGCTGTCCGACTTCGCCGGCAAGTCCGAGGTGCAGCTGCGCTTCCACTTCACCGGGAGCTTCGGCTGGTGGTGGGCCGTCGACAACGTTTTCATCGGCAACCGGCAGCTCACCCCCGTCCCCGCCGGCCTGGTCGTGGGCACCGTGACCGACGCCAACACCGGTAGCGGCATCGTCGGTGCCACCGTCACCAGCCAGGACAAGCCCACCGAGAAGACCACCACCGGGGCCACCCCCGACGACCCGAACCTGCCCGACGGCTACTACTCGTTCGTCTCGACCGCCTTCGGCAGCCACCCCTACACCGCGGCCAAGGCGAAGTACACCTCGCTTTCCAAGACCGCCAAGGCGGGGGCCGACAGCGCCGTCCAGGCGAACTTCAAGCTCAAGGCCGGTCAGGTCGCGATCACCCCGGCCTCCGTCTCCGCCTCCGTCGCCTGGGGCGGGGCCAAGACGCAGAAGCTGACCGTCAGGAACACCGGCGGCGCCGCCGCCACGGTCAAGCTCGGCGAACAGGCCGGCGGCTTCACCCAGCAGGCCAAGGGCGCCGCGCTGCAGACCGTCAAGGGCAACTTCAACCCGCTGTCCAGCAACGCCCGGGCGCCGGCCGGCACGGCCAAGCCCGCCGCGGCGGTCCCTGCCGACGACACCTGGCAGACGGCCCCGGACCTTCCGGCCGCCCTCATGGACAACGCCGTCGACACCCTGGACGGCAAGATCTACTCGGCCTTCGGGTACAACGGATCGACCGACGTGAAGGACCTGTACGTCCTCGACCCGGTGGCCGGCGCCTGGACCAAGCTGGCGAGCGCGTCCGACACCCGTGAGGACCCCGCGCACGGGTTCATCGACGGCAAGCTCTACGCCGTCGGCGGCTGGGGCCCGTCGGGCACCCCGGACGCCAAGCTGGAGATCTACGACCCGGCGTCCGACAGCTGGACCACCGGGGCTTCCGCGCCCAAGCCGTACGCCGGATCCGGCACCGCCGTTCTGGACGGCAAGCTCTACATGATCGGCGGCTGCGGCGCCGACTTCTGCGGCACGACCGACGCCAGCGTCTACGACGCGGGCACCGACAGCTGGTCCCAGATCGCGGCCTACCCCGAGCCCATCTCGTGGGAGGCGTGCGGCGCCATCGACGGCCAGATCTACTGCGCCGGTGGTCTGGGCGCCAGTGAGAACGACGTCATCCACACCTACGCCTACGACCCGGGCGCCGACAGCTGGTCGCAGCTCGCGGACGTCCCGGCCCCGCAGTGGGGCACCCACTACTCCGCGGCCAACGGGCGCCTGCTGCTGGTCGGCGGAATCGGCAACAACGCCCTCACCAACCGGAGCCAGGCCTTCGACCCGAGGTCCGGCACCTGGGCCGCCCTGCCCAACGCCAACGTCGCCACCTACCGCGGCGGCGGCGCACCCGGCTTCTTCAAGGTGGGCGGCGGCAACGCCCCCGGCAGGCCGATCAGCAAGGTCGAGCTGCTGCCCGGCTACGACCAGGGCGGGGCGAGCGACGTCGACTGGCTGAGCACCAGCGTCCAGGAGCTCACCCTGCAGCCCGGGGCCAGCACGACCGTCACCGTCTCGCTGGACGCCACGGCTCCGTCCGTGACCCAGCCCGGTGACCTCACGGCGGGCCTGAGCGTGGGCACCGACACGCCGTACGCGGTGCCGCGCATCCCGGTCAGCCTGCACGTCGACCCGCCCAAGACCTGGGGGAAGATCACCGGTCTCGTCCTGGGCAACAAGGCCACCGGCGGCACCGCACCCCTGGCGGGCGCGACCGTGCAGATCGACAGCTGGGCCTCGTCCTACACGCTCACCACGTCGGCCGACGGCACGTACGGACTGTGGCTCGACGTCCGCAACAACCCGCTCACGGTCATCGTCGCCAAGGACGGCTACCAGCCGACCGTCACGACGGTGAAGCTGAAGAAGGGAGCGACGGTCACCGCCAACTTCACCCTCAAGCGCAAGTAACCGGGCAAGCGCCGGGAACGGCGCCGACGGCCCGCGCGACGGGCCGTCGGCGCACCCCGGACGTGAACTCCGGGCCCGCTGCGGGAGATGAAGGTTCCGCGGCCACGGCGCACCCCCGTCCGGGGGTGCGCCGTGGCCGTGCGGTGGGTCTGCCGATGGTGTCGGTCAGGGCGGCAGAGGGGACCGTGGCGTTCCTGAGCAGCGTGCCGGCTCGCCGCGATGGGGGAGCAACCGCTGGTCAGTACCAGTGGTTGGTCTGCCAGAACGACCATGCGCCGCAGGGGCTGCCGTAGGCGGCGTTCATGTAGTTCAGGCCCCACCTGATCTGGGTGCGCGGGTTGGTACGCCAGTCGGCGCCCGCGGTGGACATCTTGGTGCCCGGCAGGGCCTGGACGAGCCCGTACGCGCCGGAAGAGGCGTTGGTCGCGGTGTAGTTCCAGCCGCTCTCACGGGTGACGATCTGCGAGAAGCACTGGAACTGGGAGGAGTCGCCGATGATCTCGCGCGCCATCGCCTGGATCTCGGCGGTGGAGTAGGAAGCCGTGACCACCTGGGCGGCGGCCTTCTTCTTCTCCTCGGCCTTCCTCTTGGCCTCCTTGCGGGCGGTGGCGTCCTGGGCGGCCTGCCGGCGGGCCGATTCCTCAGCGGTCCTGCGCGTGGTGACGTCAGCGGCGTCCGTCTGCGCCTGCACCTGATGCGTGAGCGAGGCCTGCTGAACGTGCTGGCCGGCGGTTATGTCCGCGAGGACGGTCGTCGTGTCGGCGGCGGCGACGGGCTGCAGGCCCGTCTGCTCGCCTTCGGAGGCGACACCGACGACGGCGCCCACGGTGGTGACCGCAGTGGCCGAAGCCACCGCGAGTCCCCGGACCGAGATCCGGCTCACACGGTTTCCTTCCGCATCGCCCGCTTCGTCACCTCACGGACGTGAACATGCCCCCTCGCACCGGCTCCATCGTCGTGCACCAGTGAGCGCGGGCGGCCCACGGCACACCTTTCAATTCCGAGGTTCCGTACACCTGGTGGTGGCGGGTGAGCCATGGGCAGGGCCTGACAAGATCGACAGCCTGCCCCATCCGGACACGGAAGCGCAACGGTCGGAAGTTTTCCGAGTCACATGGGTTGGTCGCTCCACCGACCGCCGGGCACCGCGGTGCACACGGGTCCGGCCCCTGCCACATGATGTGGCAGGGGCCGGATGTCGTAGCGGGGGCGGGATTTGAACCACGCGACCTCTGGGTTATGAGCCCAGCGAGCTACCGAGCTGCTCCACCCCGCGTCGGTGAGTCCACCATACGTCATCCGGGCGGGTCGGGCTGACATTTGGCGTCGCGAGCCCAGGAGGCGTCCGTACGGCTCGCATGGGCGGCGGCCGCGCCGACGACCGGGGGTGGGATGGTCGCGGCGCGGCCGTACTCCGTCGGCTGCCCTGTACGGCCGCAGCCATGCACCCGCCGCCCGACGCACCGGTGGCCGGGCGCCGTGCTCGGGGATACGGCGCCCGGCCTGTCGACGGGAGGAACCCGTCGCGGCTACGGCGAGCGTCCCGCCACGGCCCTCGGGTCGATGGCGCGGCGCGCCCAAGGGACCGGACGGATCGTCCGGGTGGACCATGGCGGCGGCCGTGCGCAGCCCACTTCGGACCGCGCACGGCCGCCGCCGTCCCGGGGAGGCCGTGGCCGCTATACCCGTTTCAACGTGACGTCGTGGGTGACGGTGGCTCCCCTCTTGAGCCGCACGGTGGCCACGGCCGGCCGGTAGCCGTCCTTGGCGACGATGACGGTCAGCGGGTTGTCACGGCTGTCGAGCCACAGCCCGAAGGTGCCGTCCGCGCGCGTCGTCAGCGTGTAGGAGCCGGCCCAGCCGTCGATCTGCACGGTCGCGCCCGCCAGGGGAGCCGTGCCTCCTGCCGGGGTCGCCCCGAGGATCGTTCCGCTGATGGCGCCCCATGTCCTGGGCGGGTCGACGTGCAGGGACACGGGGATGTCGGGCAGTGCGTAGGGGGTGTCGGTGAACAGGGCCAGCCGGGCGCCGTAGGCGCCGGGCTGAGCGACCTCCAGTTTCGCGGTGTCGAAGGTGAGCGTGAGCACCGTCTTCTGGCCGGGGGACAGGGTGATCTTCTTGGCGGACTCGCCGAGCCAGGTGACCTCCGACAGTCCCGCCTGGTCGTAGCCGGGCAGGAGCTCGACGGTGGTGGTGGGGGAGAGTTCGTACGCGTCGACGGTGCCGCCGACCTTGTAGAAGCCCGTCGCGCCGCCGCTTCTGAACGTGCTGGTGTTGGCGTTGGGCAGGGTGCTCCACGTGCCGGTCGCGGGGTCGAGGGCGAAGCCCTGGTTCGTCAGCTGACTGTCGTCGGTCACTCCGCTGGAGATCAGCAGCAGTCCGTTGGCCGCGGTGTACGCAGCCCCCCACAGCGGGATCGGCATGTCGGGCAGGGCCGACCACTTGTCGGTGGCGGGGTTGTAGACGTACGCGGAGGAGACGGCGACGGCGCCTCCGCTCTCGCCGCCGGCGCAGTAGATCCTGGTTCCGATGGCGGCGCAGGACTGCCAGGCGATGGGCTCCGGATACGGGGCGATCTCGGACCAGCGGTTGTCCCGGGGATCGTAGACGGAGGCGTCGGTCGTGCCGCAGCTCGTGGCCGCGCAACCGCCGATCGTGTACAGCTTTCCGTCCAGGACGGCGCTGCCCGATCCGGCGTAGGCCTTGGGCGCCTTCGCGCCGCTGGTCCAGGTGTTGCGGACCGGGTCGTAGACGTCCAGGCCCGGGTCGATGCCGCCGGTGCTGCTGCCCCAGCCCCCGGCGGCGTAGAACTTGCCGTCGATGAAGCCGTGCGCGGGAGCGCGGCGCGGGTGCGGGGACGAGGTGAGCTGGGTCCAGGTTCCCGTGTCCGGGGTGAGGCGGTACAGGTCGCCGGTGTCGTCCTCCCCGTCGTACCCGTAGGCCGAGTAGACCTTGCCGTCGTAGGTGTCGACGACGTTGTCCATGATGGCCGTGGGCAGGTCGGCGACGGGCTTCCAGGCGTCACCCGAGGGTCCGGCCGTGGTGGAGGCAGCCGCGCGCCCGGCGGTCCGCGTGGTGCGGCCGTCGATCTGCGCGGAGTGCCCGTCGGCGCGGGAGGACGGGAGTAGACGCTGGGTGACGCGGTGGAGAGGTGCGCCCTCGTCGGTGCTGCCGGAGCCCGCGCGTTCCGCCAGCGTCAAGGTGGCCTGCGCGCCTCCGGTGTTGGTGACGGTCAGTTTGTGCGTCGCGCTCTTGCCCAGGATCGCGCTGGCCTCGATCGGGTCGGTCGCCAGGGACAGTTGACCCGCCGCGAGTTTCCATGACGAGGTGACGACGGTGTCGGCGCGTGCCGCGACCGTCTTGGTCCGCTCGGTGTAGCGCGGCGTCGATGCCGTGAGGGCGTGCTTGCCCGGCGGCGCGGTCAGCGTGAAGAAGCCGTCGCCGAGGTTCGGGTCGTCGGGTGTCGCCGCCGTGGTCGCGCTCAGGCCGGTCTCGTCGCGGTCGGTGACGGTGGCGGATGCCAGCCCCGTGCCCGTGTTGGCGTCGGTGACGGTTCCGGTGATCAGGCCGGCCGGGGTGGGGGTGAGTTCCCGGCCGCCGATGAAGACGTTGTCAACGGCCCACCACAGGGCGTAGGAGGCGGAGTAGTGGAACCGCAGCCGGACCGAGGGCTCGCCCGCGTACGCGGCCAGGGGCACCTCGAGGTGTGCCGGGCCGGCCGCGTCGTTGGTGAGGGACCGGATGTTCCTCCAGGTGTGACCGTCGTCGGTGCTCGCGTCGAGGTCGGCGGTCTGACCGAAGAAGGGCATCAGGTCGGTGTCGAAGGCCAGCTCGGGGACCGCGACGTCGGTGAAGTCGAACCGCGGACTGACCAGGCTGGAGTCCTGGCTGGCCGGGTAGCCGTAGTGGTCGCTGTCGACCACCGCGAAACCACCGTCGCCACCGGTGGTGTTGGAACGCGAACCCGGGTCGTCGAACGCCCAGCCGCCCTGCGTTCCCTCGGCGTTGACCACCGACCAGCCCCCGGGCGCGGAGTCCGTCGAGGCGAACTCCTGCGTCGGGCCGGTCAGCTTCGGCGCGTAGGCGGGGGCGCCGGCCGACCAGACGCCGGCGGGTACCGGGATGTCGAGCTGCTGCGCCGCCGTGCCTGCCGCGAGGTGCCGGGTGACTTCCTCGTAGCCGGGGAGGGAGGCCGTGATCCGCAGGGTGTGCGCGCGGTTCTGGGGGAGCCTGACGCTGTACGCGCCGGTCGCGGGGTCGGTCCACACCGGGCCGGCGGGCGAGCCGTCCACGGCGATCTTGGCGTAGAGCGGCCAGCCGTGGCCGGAACCGTCGGTGACCTTCCCGGTGACCGTGCGGCTGGGCACCGTGTGGAGTGCGTAGTCCCTCGTCAGAGCGGCGCCGTCGGGGATCGCGACGTCCGGCGTGGACACGGTCGCATAGCCGAAGGCCTCGACGCCGATGTCGTAGGTTCCGGCAGGCAGGGACAGCGTGTAGGCCCCCGAGGCGTCGGAGTGCACCACGACGTCACCGCCCGATATCGCGGCCCCGGCCACAGGCTTGCCGGTCCCGGAGTCGGTGACCGTCCCGGAGACCTCCCCGCGCGGCCCGCCGCGGAACGCGCCGAGACCCCGGGGCGTACCCAGCCCGGTCGGTCCGTCGTATCCCGGCCCCGCGGTGCACAGGTAGGCGGGGTCGCACTCGCCGTTGGCCCCGCTGGTCACGTCGTTGAGGCCGCCGGTGGCGGCGTAGGGGTAGGAGTTGGGGTAGCTGTCGGCCGCCGGCGTTCCGGCCGCCGCGTAGACCCCGGCGATGATCGGCGTGGCCGCGCTGGTCCCTCCGTAGACCTGCCAGCCGGTCTGCCCGTAGGTCTGGTAGACCGCCACCCCGGTGGCGGGGTCGGCGACGGCCGAGACGTCCGCGACGGTACGCCGCGGGCAGCCGGTGTCCTTCTGGAAGGCCGGTTTCGCCTGGTAGGCGGAGCAGCCCGAGCCGGTGCCGTCGTTCCCGTTGCTCCAGACCGACTCCGACCATCCGCGCGGAGCGCTCGGGTCCCGTGCGAGGGAGGTGCCGCCGACCGAGGTGACGTACGGGGAGGCGGCGGGGTAGGGGACACCGTAGTTCAGGTCCCCCGACGCGACGACCATGGCGACACCGGGGTGGTCGTAGTGCGTGTCGGTGGTCTCGGCGGGGTCCTCACCGCCCCCGGGGTAACTGTCGTAGTAGGAACCGTAGGAGTTGGAGACGAACTTGGCGCCGAGAGCGACGGCCTGGTCGACGGCCGCCCCGAGGTTCCCGCGGTCGGCGCTGTCGGCCTCGACCAGCAGGATGTGCGCGTTCGGCGCCACGGCCGAGACCATGTCCAGGTCCAGCGAGATCTCCCCGGCCCACTCGGGGTCGGGCTGCGGGTAGTCGGTGCCGCCGCGCTGGTCGACCTTGCGGAAGCAGCCGTTGCCGGTGGTGCAGGCCGGCAGTCCGTACTGCTGCCGGTACACCGCCAAGTCCTGCTCGGCGGTGGGGTCGTCGTACGCGGCGACCACGGCGACGGTCTGGCCGGCGCCGCCGTTGGCCGGGAGGTCGTAGGCGCTTCGCAGATCGCCGGGGCCGTACCCGGCCGGTTCCGACGACCGCCTGTCGGTCGCGAGGTCCGTGCGGCGCAGGGCGAAGCACGCGAACTCGTTCTTCTCGGGTGTGGAGCAGGAGGGCTCCATGGACAGCCCGTTGCCCCTGCCGGTGTCCGCGCCCTCGTGTGTCGTACCGGCCGGCGTCTGTGCGGTGGCCGATGCCTGCGTCCCCAGCAGGGTGAGCAGTGACAGGCTCAGTACCGTCAGGCCCGCGGTGAGTCTGTGCCGTCCGATGCGCGTGAGCTTTCTCGATATGTGCAAGTAAGTGATCCCATCTGGACGGTGATGCGCCATCAGCTGCCGGCGATGGCGAATGAATCCATTCACTGCGGGGCCATTAGACATCGTTTCTGCTGGCTGGGTGGCTGGTTGAGCCGATCTTGGCGGAGCGGCCCCAGGGCGGTGCGCGGCGTCGGGCGGGCGACCGGGAGACGCCGGCGGCCGTCGTGCATGCGCACGCCGGTCCCGCCGTGGTCCTGGATGGCGGAGGGTGCGCGCCGGGGCCGGCATCGTGCCGCACCGGCCCGAAATCCACCGTACAGGGGCGATTGGACGCTTATGCCCGAATGAATCGCGTGAGAAGTCGGAAAATTCTCGACGGGATGTGCATCCCTTTGCGCCCCTCGGGAGTCCTATCGGCTGGCGGCTTCGTCATGCCGTCAACCCATAGGAACATTTGGGGTATACACTTTGAAAAACGGCATAAAGATCACATCCCGCGTGTCTGCGGTGACGATCACTGCGGGAGCAGTGTTGTCCGCCGCAGCACTCACCGTCCCGGCGCAGGCCGCGACGCTCACGGTGCCCACGATCACCGCCAAGGGCGGCTTCGTGATGAACAACGCGACGGGTAAGGCCCTCTACTCGAAGGCCGCCGACACCCGCCGTTCCACCGGCTCCACCACCAAGATCATGACCGCTCGCGTCGTGCTCGCCCAGCCGAATCTGAACCTTGACGCCAAGGTCACGATTCAGAAGGCGTACAGCGACTACATCGTCTCCAAGGGCGCCTCCTCGGCGCACCTGATCGTCGGTGACAAGGTGACGGTGCGTCAGCTGCTGTACGGGCTGATGCTCCCATCCGGCTGCGATGCGGCCTACGCTCTCGCCGACAAGTTCGGCAGCGGCTCCACGCGGGCCGCACGGGTCAAGTCGTTCATCGGCAAGATGAACTCGACGGCCAAGAGCCTGGGTCTGAAGAACACCCACTTCGACTCGTTCGACGGCATCGGGAACGGGGGGAACTACTCGACTCCTCGCGACCTGACCAAGCTCGCCAGCAGCGCGATGAAGTACTCCACCTTCCGCACCGTCGTGAAGACGAAGGCGACCAAGCAGAAGGTGACCACGAAGAGCGGTGGCTACCGCTACATGTCGTGGACCAACACCAACACGCTGTTGAAGAGCTACTCCGGGACCATCGGTGTCAAGACCGGTTCCGGCGCGGTTGCGAAGTACTGCCTGGTCTTCGCCGCGACCCGGAACGGCAAGACGGTCATCGGTACCGTTCTCGCCTCCTCCTCGGCGACCAGCCGTGCCTCGGACGCGACGAAGCTGATGAACTACGGGTTCAAGAAGTAGGCAAGCCCACCATGGCGAAGGGTGTGCCCACGACCGCACGGTCGTGGGCACACCCTTCGTCGTTCGCCGGCGGACCCGCCCGGCCGGCATCCGGCGCGGCGACCGGATGTCGGTCCCGTCCCCGCCGTACGGCCGAGTCGCCCGCGGGCGGGTGAAACGTCAATGGCTAAATAATTGACGCGATTTCGCCCGGTAAACGCCCGGGCCGGGGCCGCGCACGGAAACCGGGAAAGACGGGGATGTCGGCGAATACCCCGGTACGTCGAGCCATGGGGACCAGTCAGGCGCAAGCAGGGCACACGGGCTCCGCGGTGGCATAAGGGTGGCGGACCGGGAATCGGGCGATGCGTGCGTCAACCACCCTCATGATGCGACCTGTCACGCATGGCGGCATTGATCCCCACCCGCTCTCCGGAATCCGGACACATTCGCGTCGAGTGCTCCGGAGAACGCGAAATGGCGGCCCGTTTCTGCCTTTTCGGCGTTGACATGGATACGTGATCTCTCCGCTAATGGACTCCCGGCGACCGCAGGAGTTCGCTGTCGAACCTTCATATGTCGGCGTTTCATGGGATCACTGGGGAGTCGGACGTTGCACGTAGCACACATATCCGGTCCACCGCTCCGGCGGCGGATGTCCACCTGGTCGGCGGTGATCGTCACCGCCGCGCTGGCCGTCCTGGGCATCCAGACACCGTCCCAGGCTGCGGCGCCCTCAGCCGCGGCCGCCACAGCGTCCGCTGCCGCGGGCGGTGACGCGCCCTACGAAGCGGCGTGCGGTGCCGCAAAGAAGGGCGAGGCCACCTGCTACGCCCTGCGCCGCACCGATGTGAAGCCGTCCAAGGGCCTGCGGACCACCGCGGCGCCGGGCGGGTTCGGACCGGCCGACCTGCGTTCGGCCTACAACCTCCCGGCGGGCGGCGGTGCGGGGCAGACGATCGCCATCGTCGACGCCTTCGACGACCCGACCGCCGAGGACGACCTGGCGGTCTACCGCGAGCAGTACGGCCTGCCCGCCTGCACCGCCGACAACGGCTGCTTCACGAAGGTCGACCAGCGCGGCGGCACCGACTACCCGCAGCCCGACCCGGACTGGGCCGGGGAGATCTCCCTCGACCTCGACATGGTCTCGGCGATCGCCCCCGAGGCCCACATCCTGCTCGTCGAGGCCGACACCCCGAGCTTCGAGGACCTCGGCGCCGCCGTCGACACGGCGGTCGGGCTCGGCGCCAAGTTCGTGTCCAACTCCTACGGCACCGACTACCGCTTCGGCAGCGGTGAGGACCCCTACCAGACGACGGTGCTGGACGCCCACTACAACCACCCCGGCGTCGCGATGGTCGCCTCCTCCGGCGACTTCGGCTACGGCGTCTCCTACCCGGCCGCGTCGTCCTACGTGACCGCGGTGGGCGGTACCTCCCTGACCGCCGACAGCGGGAGCAGCCGCGGCTGGTCCGAGAGCGTCTGGGACGGCGCGGGGTCCGGGTGTTCGCTCTACGTGCCCAAGCCCGCATTCCAGAAGGACACCGGCTGCGCCAACCGCGCCGTCGCGGACGTCGCCGCGGTGGCCGACCCCGCCACCCCGGTCGCGGTCTACCAGACCTACGGTGGCGGCGGCTGGGCGCAGTTCGGCGGCACCAGCGCCGGTTCGCCGATCATCGCCGCCGTCTACGCCAACGCGGGCACCCCCGTCGCGGGCACGTACCCCAACTCCTACCCCTACGCGGCGGACGCGGGGTTCCACGACGTCACCGCCGGCAGCAACGGCACCTGCTCCCCGGCCTACCTGTGCTCCGGCGCCGCCGGATACGACGGCCCGACGGGCCTCGGCACCCCCGACGGCCTGCGGGCCTTCCGCACCGGCCCGCACGGGACGCTGGCCGGCACCGTGACCGACCAGGTCACCGGCAAGCCCCTCGCCGGTGCCACCGTCAGCGCGGGAACCGACAACGTCACGCGCACCGGGGCCGACGGCGGTTACAGCCTCGGCCTCCCGGTCGGCGGCTACGACGTCACCGTCGAGGCCTACGGCTACGCCGGCAGCACCGCCGAGGACGTCGACGTCACCGAAGGCGGCACCGTCACCCGGGACTTCGCGCTGAAGCCGGTCCCCAGCCAGACGGTCTCCGGCAAGGTCACCGACGGCTCCGGTCACGGCTGGCCGCTGTACGCCAGGATCACCGTGGACGGCGTCCCCGGCGGCCCGGTGTGGACCGACCCGGCCACCGGCGCCTTCACCCTCAGCCTTCCCGAGGGCCACGACTACACCCTCCACGCCGACGCGTCCCTCCCCGGCTACACGACGGCGACCAGGTCCCTCACCGTCACCGACGCGCCGCAGTCCCTCGACCTGTCCCTGCGGGCCGACCCCTGGCAGGCCACCGCACCCGGCTACGCGGTGCACCTGAGCGGCGCCACCGAGCACTTCGCGTCCACCGACTCCGCCCCGCAGGGCTGGCGCGTCGTCAACGCCGACGGCAGCGCGGGCGGCTGGACCTTCGACGACCCCGGCGGCCGTGGCAACCAGACCGGCGGCGACGGAGCCTTCGCCATCGCCGACAACCCCACGATCGGTTCGCCCTACGACACTCAGCTGATCAGCCCCGCCTACGACCTGACCGACGCGTCCGATCCCGAGCTGGCCTTCGACGCCATGTACTGGGTGTCCGACGGGAGCGCGGTCTCGGTCGACGCCAGCTCCGACGACGGCGCCACATGGAAGTCCCTGTGGTCGGCGACGGCGGGCTTCGCGGACCACGCCAAGGTCGAGATCCCGCTCGACGACTTCGCCGGCGAGCGGGACGTCCGTGTGCGCTTCCACTTCGTCACCGAGTTCGCCTGGTGGTGGGGCGTCGACGACGTCTTCGTCGGCGATCGCGGTTACACGGCCACCCCCGGCGGCCTGGTCACCGGGACCGTGACCGACGCCAACACCGGCAAGGGCCTGGTCGGCGCCGGCGTCACCGTCGAGGGCGAGCCGGGGGCGACCGCGACGAGCGCGGCCACCCCCGAGGACCCCGCGCTCGGTGACGGGCTCTACCTCATGTTCTCGCCAGGCCTCGGAAAGCACGAGGTCACCGCGGCAAGGCCGCGCTACACGGAGCTGACCAAGACCGTCGACATCGCGGCCGACAGCGCCGTCACGGCCTCCTACAAGCTCAGGGCCGGGCAACTGACCGTGACCCCGGACTCCGTCGGCGCCACCCTCGCCTGGGGCAAGTCCGCCACGCGGAACATGACGGTCAAGAACACCGGGGGCGCGCCCGTCAGCGTGACGGTGGGCGAACGGGCCGGCGGCTTCCAGTCCCAGGTCCTCGGCAACGGCGCACCCCTCCAGACCGTCAAGGGGCACTTCTCCCCGCACGCGAGCAAGAAGGGTTCGGCCCCGACCGGGGCGAAGCACGCCGCGGCGCCGTCCGGGGACGCCTGGCAGACCGGCCCCGACCTCCCGGAGACCGTCCTCGGCAACGCGGTCGGCACCTACGAGGGCAAGGTCTACTCCGCCTTCGGCTACACCGGCTTCGACGTCACCAACGCGATGTACGTCCTGGACCCCGTCGTCGGCGGCTGGAGCAAGGTGGCCAGCGCGGCGGACCGCCGGGAGGCGCCCTCGGGGCAGTTCGTCGACGGCAAGTTCTACACCGTCGGGGGCTGGCTCCCGGACAACACCACCGACCCCAAGCTGGAGATCTACGATCCCGTCGCCGACCGCTGGAGCACCGGGGCACCGACGCCCGCGGCCTACGCCGGGCAGGGCAACGCGGCTCTCGACGGCAAGCTCTACACGGTCGGCGGCTGCGACGACCACTGCGGCACCGCCGAGGCGTACGCATACGACCCCGACACCGACACCTGGTCCCGGATCGCCGACTACCCGGAGCGGGTCGCCTGGGAGTCGTGCGGCGGCGTCAACGGCAAGCTCTACTGCGCCGGCGGTGACGCGGACGGCCTCGGCGAGAGCAAGCACGCCTACGTCTACGACCCGGCCGCCGACACCTGGACGTCGCTTCCCGACCTGCCGATCCCGCTGTGGAGTTCCTCGTCCACCGCGGCGAACGACCAGCTCGTGATCTCCAGCGGCATCAGCCACGAGGCCCTCACCAACCAGGGCTTCGCCTACGACCCGCAGGCCGGCGCCTGGACCGCCCTGCCCAACGCCAACGTGGCCACCTACCGCGGCGGCGCCGCCCTCGGCGTGTACAAGATCGGCGGCGGCAGCGAGCCGTACACCCCGAGCAGCACCGTGGAGCTCCTGCCCGGATACGACCAGGGCGGCACGAGCGACGTCCCGTGGCTGAGGACGAGCACCCAGCACTTCACCCTGCAGCCCGGTGCGAGCACGACCGTCACCGTCACGCTGGACGCCTCGGTGCCCGAGGTCGCGCAGCCGGGTGACTTCAGCGCGCAGCTGGCGCTGGACAACGACAGCCCGTACGGGATGCGGAAGGTCCCGGTGTCCCTGCACGTCGACCCGCCGAAGACCTGGGGCAAGATCACCGGAACCGTCCGTGGCGTCCAGAGCGACGGCACCACCAAGCCGCTGGCCGGTGCCACCGTGGAGATCGGCAGCTGGGCGGCGGACTACTCGCTCAGGACGGCCGCCGACGGCACCTACTCCCTGTGGCTGGACTCCCGCAACAACCCGCTGGAGGTCATCGTGGCCAAGGACGGTTACCGGCCGGTGGCCACCACGGTGAAGATCCAGAAGGGGGCGACGGTCACCAGCGACTTCACGCTGAAGAAGCAGTAACCGCCGATCCGGCGGAAGCGGACGCGGGCCGGCCCCTCGGGACCGGCCCGCGCCTGTCCGGGGGGTGCCGGGTCGCCTCGTCGCGGGTGATGCGGCGGGTCGGTCAGAGCCGCCAGCGACGGATCTGGTCGGCGCAGGCGTAGACGTCCGCGCGCCCCGCACGGACCTGCTTCGCCAGGTCGCTGAGCGCCCCGTACGGTGCATCGACCGCCTGGCCGCACGCCGCCATGTAGGCCACCGCGACGAGCGCCCCGTACATGGCGTTGCGGGCGGGCAGCGGGCACACCGAAACGATCTCGTGGAAGAGGGCCGCCGCACGCCAGGCCGCGTCCATGGTGTAGTCCAGCTTCGGGGCGTTGACCCGGTGCCGGGCGACCGCCGCGACCAGGCCGGAGAAGTCGTGGACCGACGGCTCCTTCGGCAGCACCTCGGCCTGGCGTTCCAGCAGCCAGCGAATGTCGACCTGCAGCTCCACCTCAGGCGGTCCGTCCGGTGGCGCTGTCCGGCTCCTCTTCCGGGAACGCCTCGGCGAACTCCGCGGCATGCCTGGCCAGGAACGCAGCGGCCGTGGCGGCCCCGTCGTCGAGTCGGGGGTCGCGCTCGGCAGCCTGCGTGATCAGAGCGGTCACCGTGGTGCCTTCGGCCTCGGCGCGTGCGACGAGACGGGCATGAACGGCGTCATCGAGCCGGATGTTGATCTGCTTCGCCATGCCCCCAGTGTATAGCAGGCTGCTATACACTGGGATGCCGCGCCAAGCGCAGGGCCGAAGCGACGGCGAACGCCGGTGCGGGCGCCCGCTCGCCCGGGTGCGCCCCACGGCGCGCAGGGCTCGCCCTCAGGGGCCCAGGGCGAGGCCGACGATGTCGAAGGCGCGACGTACGGAGCGGTTCCAGACCACGGCCGCCACCGCGATGGCGGTGCACGCCATGACGATCGGCTCAGCGCCGTCGGACAACCCCAGCCGGGAGACGCCGATCACGCCTCCGATCGTGAGGACGGACCACGTGACGGTACGGATCCACTCGCGGTCAGGCCCCGCCACAGCGCCCTGTAGCTGGCTCTCGTCCAGAAGCGCGCCCACCCGGGCTTGGCAGTAGCGATCCGCGATGGTCAGAAGGAGTCCTCCCAGCTCCTCCAGCGCCGGGCGCGGATCGCTGTCGAGACGGGCTTCACAGGCGCGCAGCGCGGCAATCACCCGGCGCTCGTGCGCCTTGAGCGTCCTGCGGCGGTGCGAGAACAAGGAGACGGAGCGCCGCTGCCTGTGAGCGGCGGATATGCCACGACTGACCGCTCCGATCCGGCGGGAGACCTTGCGCAGATTCGGTGCCAGCCTTTCGCCGCCCGCCCTGTGCGCCTCCGCGCAGGCCGTGATGGCCTCGGCGATCTCCATGACCAGTGCGTACCGCCGTGCACCGAAGACCACGCCTACCTGCCGGAAGGACAAGCGGGTCTGCGGAGCCTCGCGTCCGCCGAGGGAACTGCGAAGGGTCATCACCGGAATCGCGACGGCACCGAAGACCAGCGCGACCACTGCCCAGGGGGTCTGTGCCATGGAAACGCCGTCAGCGGTCACGTAGTCGACGGTCACGAAGACCGCACCCGTCGCTGCGCAAAAGAGGATGCAGGTCAACAAGATGCGAAGGTGACGCCTGCGACGGATGGCAACGCGGACCCGGGCCGGAACGCGGCCAGGCATCGCCAGGCGCGCCAGGGAATCCTCGAGTTCGGCCAGACTTTCGTCACCCCACACAAGCCTGGATCATGGCACGGGACGGATCGCCCCGGAGCCCTTTTCCCGTGCCAGGTGCGGCTCGCGATGTCACCTCGCCGAGGGCCCCGAGGGCCCCGAGGGCCCCGAGGCCGACCGGGCCGAGTGGTTCCCACCCGGCCCGGTCGCCGACGGTAGGTCAGCGCAGGCCGGTGGCCCGGATGACCGTCTGCGCCACGGTGTTGCCCCGCGTGTCCGAGGCGTGGACCCGCAGCGATACGAACGCGGCCTTCCGCGGGGCGTCCAATCTCACGCGCACGGTGCCGTCGCGCAGGACCCGCGGCGTGACGCGGTGCCAGGTCCTGCCGTCGTCGTAGGACACCTCCACCTTGTCGGTGCGCACCCGGGCCGTGGAGGCGCCGCGGATGTGCGACGGCGCCACGACGAGCTCGGCGTCACGCCGGGCCGATCCGCCGGTCGAGGTCGGGATGGTGTAGTCCAGCTGCACCAGGGGGAGCAGCGGCGCCTTGCCGTTCCGCGGTGCCCCGGACATGAAGCCCCACTCGGTGCGGGTGGAGGTGGAGTACGCGTACCCTCCGGTGCGCTTCGTGGTGGTCACCAGCCGGTAGCGGCTCGGGGTGCTCGGAACCGGGAAGTCGAAGTACGAGCCTTCGGTGCTGCCGAGCAGCTTGGTGCTCCGGCGGAGTTCGACGGACTGCGTCGTGGTACCGGGCCCATTGGTGCCGGCGTGATCGCGGCCGCCGTCGCCGAAGCCGGGAATCTGCCCGAGGACGGAGTCGCCCGTGCGCCGCGGGGTGTCCAGGTACTCGACGACCCGGGGTCGTTCGACCGGACCGAACCACTGGACGCTCGTGGCACGTCCTGCCGGATAGGCGACCTGGCCGGAGTACTGGTCGGAGTACTGGTTGCCGCTCTGATGGGCCTCCTCCCTCCAGATGGCGCCGGGGGCGGCGGTCACCCAGTCGGTGCGTCGCGCCCCGGAGGTCGACAGCCGGGTCGAGTCCAGCAGGAAGAGCTGGTACGGCTGGATGTCGAACCGGTTCTCGTACACCTTGTTCGTCGTGCGGAAATCGACGTCGACCCGGGCGAGTTCCCTCGTGCCCGGTGCATAGCGCCGGGTCTTCGGGATGCCGCCGCGCCAGGTGCGCACCAGGTCGTAGAGGTACGCGGTCGTGGAGCGGCCGACGATGTGCATGGGCACCGAGCCGGAACCGCTGTGGATGCGGTCGATCAGGACCTCGCCCTCGGTTCGCGAGATGCCCGCGACGACGATCTTGCTACGGCTGCCGCTCGGCCAGTAGCGTCCGCTGTCGCCGTTGACGATGACGAGGACCGCCACGCCGGCCTTCTCGGCGGCGGCGATCTGGTCGTGGGAGGCGGTCCGGGAATCGCCGTCATCGTCGTCGTCCGGCGGGGGTACGTAGCGGACCACCGCCACCTTGCCCCGGGCCCCGGCCGCGGCGTAGTCCTGCTCTCGGCCGTCACCGGCGAAAACGGCCGGGAGGGTGTGCGTCCGGTCGGCCGGTCGGGCCGAACCGGGCTCCAGAGCCAGGTCGTCGAAGTTCTGGGAGCCCGAGGAGAGGCTGAGCAAAGGCTGCTCCATCCGTGCCCGGACGGTGTACAGCAGATCGCCGTCGGCGGGCTTGTTCGTCGGCAGCGCCCACATGCTGTCGTGCTGGGGAGCGAGGGTCGAGGTCTCGCCGATGGCGGGAGCGCCGTCGGTGAACGACCTGAGGAAATCGGCGCGGACGACGCCGGCCGTGGTCACCTGCGGTGTGACGACCTCGGTCAGTCGCAGTGCCCTGCCGTCGACGGTCGCCGACGTGTCGGCGTCGCGGACCTGGATGCCGGTCTTGAGCAGGAGCGCCTGCCCGAGCGAGGAGGCCCCGTGGGTGCCTCGGACGTCACCCCACAACCAGGCCGTGTAGACGCCGTTCGGCACGACCAGGTCGATGTCACCGCGTGTGTTGGTCACCCCTTCGAAGCGGGACCCGTCACCATGGCGCTGGACCCGCACCACGTCGGCCAGCGGTTCGCCGTCCCGGCCCTGGAAGTGCAGCCGCAGATGGTGGTGCTCCTCGCGGGTGCTGACGGCGACCAGGGTGCGTGTGGCGGTCTTGCCGTCCACCAGGCCCGTGAGGTGTCCGGTGAAGCGGGAACCCGCCGGCGCCCGGTCGAGGACGGTGGTGAGCGTCGTGGCGGCGGTGCCCCCGGCCGGCACGGTCACCTGACGGTCCGTCACGGTGAACAGTCCCTGCGGTGCGTCGGGCGCGTCGACCCGTAGCGTGACGGTGACCGCCTCGTCGCCGGAGTTGAGCCACTCGATCCGGCGGTCCACGGTCTGCCCCGGCTTTCCGCCCAGGGAGTGGATGCCCGCGTCGGCGGTTCCGGTGGCCACGAGGCGGGCCGCGGAGGCCGCCGCGGCGTCGACGCGCCCGTTGCCACCGTCGTCGGAGGTGTTGGCGGGCGTCTCGTGGGCCGTGCTCACCAGGGCGTCCTTGATGCGGGCCCCGGTCCACCCCGGGTGGCCGGCCGCCACGAGGGCGGCGGCGCCGGCCACGTGCGGGGTCGCCATGGACGTGCCGTTCAGGGAGGCGTAGGAGCCGCTGCCGAACGTGGCGTACTGCGAGCGTGCCGCGAGGATGCCGACGCCGGGCGCGGTGATCTCGGGCTTGATCGCGTCGTCACGGAATCGGGGGCCGCGGCTGGAGAACCAGGCCACGGCGTCCGTGGAGTCGACGGCGCCGACGGTCAGGGCGGCGTCCGCGGAGCCCGGGCTCGCGACGGTGGACGGGCCGTTCTCCCCGCTGTTGCCCGCCGCGATGGTGAACAGGGCGCCCGTCTCGGCACTGAGTGCGTTCACGGCCTGGCTGAGCGGGTCCGTGCCGTCGTCGGGGGCGAAACCGCCGAGGCTCATGCTGATCACGCGTGCCTTGGTCTCACGCGCCGCCCACTCCATGCCGGCGATGACCCAGGAGTCGGATCCGGAGCCGGAGTTGTCGAGCACCTTGCCGATGTGAAGCTCGGCTCCGGGCGCGACGCCCTTCTCCTTGCCTCCGGACGCCGCGCCGTTGCCGGCGATGGTGGAGGCGACGTGTGTGCCGTGACCGTTGCGGTCCACGACGTCCTCGTACGGGATGAAGCTCCGGGACGAGGCGACGACGCCTGCGAGATCCGGGTGCTCGGTGTCGTACCCGGTGTCGAGGACGGCCACGTCGACACCCTTGCCGATGTTGCCGCGCGCCCAGGCGTCCGGGGCACCGATCTGTGCGACGCTCGACTCGAGCGTCGCCTTGACC
Organism: Streptomyces sp. PA03-5A; assembly: GCF_033792725.1. Classification (NCBI taxonomy): domain Bacteria; kingdom Bacillati; phylum Actinomycetota; class Actinomycetes; order Kitasatosporales; family Streptomycetaceae; genus Streptomyces; species Streptomyces sp. PA03-5A. The sequence goes on from NZ_JARAVL010000031.1 coordinate 112,419, forward strand.
TTGCCGTCCAGCCAGACCTTGCGGACGCCGCCGTTCAGCGCCGGCTCGCCCGCGGTGGTACCGCGTGCCGCGGACGTCGCCCGTGTGAGCCCGGCCCAGAAGTCCGCCGCCCGGCTGTGGGTCTGGGTGACAGCGGTGCTGTCGATGCTGGTCAAGGCCCGTGCGCCGGTGGCACCTTCGGGCAGGGACGCCAAGTCCTTCTTGGCCAGTGAGTCCGAGGAATAGCTCAGGATGAGGGGCAGCCCACGGGAGCGCGAGTCGTCGTACCCGTCGGCGACGAGTCGGGTGACGTTGAACAGGGTCTCGTCGAGGAGACCGGCGGCCACGTACCGCTCCGCCACGGCGGGCACGACGTAGACGTCCCCGTCCTTGCTGCTGACGCGTACGTCCGCCCGGTCTCCGTTCGGTGCGGCCACGGTGACGGTGACGGGGCCGGAGCCGTCGGGGGTGACGGTGACGCGGTCACCGGAGATGAGGGTGACGGTCCGCGCAGTGGATCCGAGTGAACCGCCGTCGGCTATGGTGACGCCCTTGGTCGCGGCGGGGGTGTGGTCGGCGGCTGTCGCCGGGGGGACCACCGTCAGCAGCGCGCTGACCGCCGCCAGGATGGGCAGGCCCTGCCGGGCCCGGATATGTGGTCGCACACGAGTCCTTGGTCGAGTCTTCGTTGGATGTGCAACGCATGGTGTCACAACATGTGATGTGTTTGTTGTCTACCTCCCGTTCAACCGCCCTGACCCGCCCGCTGCCTGTGCCGCCGATGCCCCTCAGGCGCTTAATGGCTCCCAATGAACGGTGCGGGCGCACCGACGACACAACGGGCGAGCGCGCCGGCGTCCCGGACACTGAGGCCGCAACGGCAACCGCATGGTTCACCACCCGTCGGATCAGGGTGAGCACCAGGATGACCGGGGCCGATTGGGCACGGCAGACTGCAGCATCATCAGCAGCGCGACGGCCACAGCCAGGGCCGCGACCAGGATGCCGCTCTCCCACTCGTTACGGGCTCAGCGAGGTGAGGGGGGGCCGGGCCGGCACAGCGCTCCGCCCGGCCCTTCGGAGACACGGCCGTCTCGGCCGGCCCCACGGCTGGGTCAGCCCGGCTTGACCGCCAGCGTCGCAAAATAGTTCGACATGTATGGAGCGGATGCGTTGGATTGGTGCGGCGCTTCCTTGAAGCCGGTGAGGACGAACCCCGCGGCGAGTTGCCCGCCGATCTGGTCGGTGAGGGTGTGGCTGTATTCAAGAGCGGCATCGGCGCCGAACTTCGTGGCGCGTTCCTCGGCGGAGTACTGCGTGACATCGCTGTAGGGCAACTTGTGCACGACGATCAGCTCGCCGCGCTCGTCGAGCGCCTCGTGGTCGAACAAGTACACATCAGGGTTGAGGAAGCCCACGAGGAGAGTTCCGCCCGGTCGCAGGACGCGGAAGCACTCACGCCACACCGGTGCCAAGTCTGGTACGAAGAGGTTGGAGACCGGATGGAACACGACGTCGAATGTTGCGTCGCCGAAGGCGCTGAGGTCGCGCATGTCGCCTAGGACGGTGCGCAGCTCGAGGCCGTCGCGCGCCGCCACCATCTGGTCCTGGCCGAGCTGGCGGGGTGAGTTGTCGAATACGGTGACGCGCGCCCCTGCGGCGGCGAGGATCGGACCCTGCTGGCCACCGCCGGAGGCCAGGCACAACACGTCCTTGCCGGTCAGGTCCGTCGGCAGCCAGGAGCGGTCGACCGGTTCACGCCCGATGAGGACAATCGACCAGTCGCCCATGCGGGCGCGCTCGACGTCCTCGGTACTCACCGGCCTCGACCACTCGTTGCCCTCTTGGACATACCTGTCCCAGGCTGCCCGATTGTGGGCAACGGGGTCGACAACCATGTCCTGCACGTTCAACTCCCTGCTACAGGCAAGCGGACACCTGCGGTACTGACAGTTCGGTGCCGCTAGCCAACACGATTGCAGGGTGCGGGCTCAACGAAATTTGCGGGCTCGACGGGTGGTCGCGCAGGCGAAGCGAGGCCGACACACGCATCATCGGCTGCGGCAGGGCGCGTCAGCCGGGGACGCATCCGTGCAAGGCCGACCTCTGGCCGCGCCGGAAATCCGGCCGCCGCAGCCCTCCGCGACGATCTCGACGCGGAGGGGACGGGTGACCGGGGTGGTCATACGGGCACGACGTACGGGAAGCGGTCGTTCCGCAGGTGCTGGGCGACGGACGGCTTGAGTCCGGCCGGCACGGCCGTGTTGGTCACGAGTGAGAGCATCGCCTCAGGCGCGTTGTCGGCCAGGGTGCGGCCGTTGCGGGCGGCGAAGCCGTACGTGGCGGGCGTTCCCACGACGTAGGGCAGCACGTCGGGGAACAGCTGCCCGGCCACGGTCCGGCCGTAGCCCTCTGGGTCGGCGCAAGTCCCGGTGGCCGCGACGACAGCCGCGACCTGGCCGGCGATGAATTCGCCGACGGCGGCACGGTCCTGCGAGGGGTGCCGGGTGTTGGCGGGGTTGCTGAAGTCGGTGTCGCCGGGCCAGAAGATCGGCCACATCATCGGGTGCCCGCCGCGGTTGATCTGCCGCCATCCGCCGGCGTCGGTGGCCAGCTTGGTCGCGCACCAGACGCCCGTGCGGGCCCCGGGGCGCAGCTGCGCGTGCTCGTGCGGAACCTCCAGCACGATCGATTCCACGGTGGTGCCGGCGAAGCTGTTCTGCGCCTCCTGCGGGCGCCATTCCGAGAGGTCCACCGCCGTCCCCTTGGCCACCGCCCCGTTGACGACGGCCAGCAGGGACAGGTCGATGTAGAAGGAGTCGGAGATGCGCCCGGCCCAGACGCGGGTGCCGTCCGCGTCGGCCGTCTCACCGGTGCGGCCTTCCAGTACCAGGTCGCCGTCAGCGGAGTCCTCCCGCGCCTCGTTCCCGGTCAGGACGTGCAGGCGCAGGGTTTGCCTGCCGTCGGGGCCGGGTTCGTCGAAGGAGACCCGATAGGTCAAGGTCTCGAATTCGGCGCCGTCGAAGTGAACCTTGAATTCGTAGCGTGCTTCCGGGTGGAACCCGGGCTCGGCGTAGACGCCGGTGATGTCGGAGTTGACGTCCATGACAAACACCGTGCTGCGCTCACCGGGAAAGACGTACAGGTCGTCGATGAACAGCTGGCCGTTCTGGGCCGCCAGGGGAGTGTCGAGATGGTGCGACATGGTCGGTCCTTCATTCTCTCGGTTTTTCTTCGAGGAAAGGGTGCCGGGCGTTTTTCCGGACTGTTTCATCCTCTCCGAGCAGGCGGCGACCTGGTACCGCCACATCGGGAATGCCGCCATACACTGTGGTTATGAGCAGGTCGCCCCCCGATCTCAGTAGTCTCCTGTTGCTGACATGGGTGGCCGAGCTCGGCAGCCTGGGGCAGGCCGCCGAGCGGATGGGGATCAGCCAGCCCGCCGCGAGCAAGCGCCTGACGCAGCTCGAACAGCGCCTGGGGCTGGCGCTGGTGCAGCGCGACACCCGCGGCTCCGCACTGACCGTCGAGGGCAAGGCGGTGTGCCAATGGGCGGGGCGGGTGCTGGCCGAAGTGGACTCTCTGATGGTGGGCGTCGCGGCGCTGCGCGGTGACCACGCCCGCGACCTGCACCTGGCGGCCAGCATGACGCTGGCCGAGCACTTCGTGCCGCGGTGGATCGGCACGCTGCAGCGGGGATCGCCCGATGTGTACGTCAGCCTCAAAGTGACCAATTCCGAACAGGTCGCCACGCTCGCGGCGAACGGCCGGATCAGTCTGGGGTTCGTCGAGTCGCCCACCGTCCCGTCCGGCCTCAGCTCACGACAGGTGGGTACCGACCGGCTGGTCGTCGTGGTCGCGCCGCAGCATGCCTGGGCACGACGGCGAGAGCCGGTGGACCTGACCGAGCTGGCCCGAACCCGCCTGATCGTCCGCGAACCGGGTTCCGGCACGCGGGAGACCATCGAGCGTGTGCTCGCCGGCGCGGGAGCGGAGCCGGCCAGACCTCTGATGGTGCTGGACGCCAACGTCGCGGTACGGAAGGCCGTCGCCGAAGGCGCCGGCCCGGCGGTGCTCAGCGCGGTCAGTGTCCGGGACGACCTGGCCGAGGGGCGCCTCGTGGAGGTCACGGTGACGGGGGCCGACCTGCGCCGCCGGCTGCGCGCCGTGTGGCCGAAGGGCCGCCCGTTGACCGGCGCGGTCGAGGAACTGCTCCGGATCGCGGCACGTACCCACCGCGAGGATCGCTGACGGTTCTCACGCGGCCATGGGTCCTGCTGCTCGATGTCGACCGTGAAAGCAGAGACCTGTCCGTCAGCCGAGGTCAGCGTGACCGGTCCGAAGGTGATGATCGGAAAGGCGGTGCCATTGCCGCCGTGATGGAACCCGGTCGCACCCGCGATCCGGAAGGCCGCTGCGGCGAGTGTGCCCGCGGTCTCCTCGCCGACTTCGACACGCGGGCGTGCAAGAGCAGTGCGACCGCCGGCTGATGCCCGGTCACGGACCCTCTCGGAGTCGCGGCCCATCGCCCGCACGATGCGGGTGCGTGAGGACGCGGGCGCCGTCATGTGCGTTGGATGACCAGTACGGCCACGTCGTCGGCGTGGTCCACTGCGACTGCGGCGTCGAGGATGCGGTCGGCGGTCTCCTCGGTGTTCAGTCCGTCGTGGAGGGCTGCGCCGGCCAGTGTTCCGGCCCGCTCCAGTCCGGCTTCCAACGTGAGGCCCGGTGCTTCGACCACGCCGTCGGTGACCATGATCAGCGCGCTGTCCTTGTCCAGGGTGAAGGTCTCCTCGCGGTACTCGGCGTTGGGCACGACTCCGAGGACCGGTCCGCCCGGCAGCTCGTGGGTGCTGTGGCTGCCGTCCTTGTGCGCGCACAGCAGCGGCACGTGGCCGGCGCTGGCGCCGGTGACCCGTCCGTCGCGCGGGTCGAGGTGCAGCATGGTGCAGCTGGCGAATCGTGCCGCTCGCATCGTGACGAGCAGCTCGTTGGTGCGCGTCAGCACGGTTGCCGGATGCGGTTCGTGGGCGGCGATGGCGCGCATGGACGAACGGACCTGTCCCATGAGGGCGGCGGCGTCCACGTCGTGCCCTTGGGCGTCGCCGATCTCCATTGCGACGGCGCCGTCGGGCATGACGAAGGCGTCGTACCAGTCGCCGCCGACGTCCAGCCCGTGTCGGCTGGGCCGGTAGCGGGCGGCGACCTCCAGGCCCGCGAGGTGCTCGGGCAGCGTCGGGAGCATGGTCTGCTGCAGCGCGGTGGCCAGCTCGACTCGTGCCTGCTGCAACCTGACGCGCCCCAGCGCCTGGCCTGCCAGGTCGGCCAGCGTACCCATGAGGGTCCGCTCATCCACGGAGGGCCGGTATCCGCTGTCGTAGAACACCATCCACGCCCCGAGTGGCTGATTGCCGGTCTCGCTGAGGGGGGTGATGGAGGCGGCGTAGTCGAAGCCGAGCCGGACGAGCCACGGAAATCCGGACCCGTGCGGCCAGCGGCGGATGTAATCCTCCCGGTCGGGAATGAATTGCGGCCGGCCGCTGCGGATCGCCTCGGGCAACGGGCTCGGTTGGTCCAGCGACAGGCCGTGCAGGGCCTCGACCTCCCACATGGCCACCCGGGCATCGGTGGAGACGAGCAGGCGGCCTTCGTCGGCGAGTGCGAGCAGGGCACCGGTACCACGGAAGGTCGCGGCGAGCCGGGTCAGGACGACCTGCTGCAGTTCCTGCTCCGTGGCGGCGCCGATCAAGGCCGAGGAGAAGTCGGCGACGTCCTTGGCGCGCTGTCGCTCGGCAGCCAGCGCGGCCTGCGCCTTCTTCCTGCGCTTCTCCTGCTTGGTGTCGTCGCGGACCACCCCGAAGATGCGCTCGGGGCCGCCGTACCCCAGCTGGATCCGACGGCTCTGAGCGGCCAGTTGGTGCCAGCCCCCGTGCTCGGTGAGGTACCGCACACTCAACCAGGAGGACTGGGCGGAGGCGGAGCGCAGGAGCTGCCGCAAGGCCTCACGGTCCTCAGCGTGCACTGCCGAGATCACATGGGAAAGCGACACAGTGGGGTCCGGGAAGAGCGCGACCAGCGAGGGCGCGCCCCCGAGCCACTCGAACAGGCGTCCCTGAGGTGAGTACATCCACAGGCCGAGGTCGGCGGCCGTGGTGGCCAGCCGGAACGGGATCAGCAGGCTGGCCAGGTCGTTTCGCGTGTCCAGTGCGTGCACCCAGACCATCTGCCCATCACCGGCCGGATCCTTCACTTGCCGCGCCTCGATCAATGAGGCAACGGGTGCTCCGCCTCGTCCGGGGAACTCCAGCACCTGCATCGCGACCGTCTTCGTCCTGGCGGCGTGGACCACGACACTCTCGGCCGACATCCGCTGGCTAGCGGGCCACAGATCACCGAAGCGACGTCCCAGGCACTGCTCCGCCGATTTTCCCAGCGCTGTGGCCATCGCAAGGTTGAGGCTGCGGATGGCACCGTCCAGCGTCACAAGAGCCGCCGGGTCAGCCCGCTGCAGGAGTTCGTCCGAGGCGTTCATGGGTCGCTCCCTGGCACATACCGAAACAACCGCTTCTTCATTTTCGCGCATTTTGCCAAGGGGCCAGGGATGAAAGGCTGTGTTCGACTGCATACCTGCAGTGACGATGATGGGAGCCGGCCGGAAAGGGTGGACGGTCGTCCGTGAAGCCTTCAGCGGACCCCGGACACGGGTGTATCTTGTGGCAGTCGTTGAAGATCAACTCGGGGGGGCGCTGTGGAAAACCTGCTGACGTTCATGCTCATACTTGCTTTTGCCGTGCTCTACATGGCGCCGTCGTACATGGCGTTTGCGCGTGGAGCAAAGGACCGGTGGCTGATTCTTGTCATCAACGTGTTCCTCGGCTCATCGCTCATCGGGTGGGGTGTGGCCCTGTACATGGCGACCCGCACACCCAAGAAGCCCAAGGCGTCGGTGCAAGCCTCGGCGTGAATCGCCGGTGAGGTCCCCGAGAATGTGAGGGACGGTGGCTGCCGGGGGCCCGTACGCGCCTGGGCCGCGCCTGCCGTCAGCGAGGTGCCGCGAGGACGTCCCGGAGCACGTCCTCGAGCGAGACGCGGGACAGTTCGCGTCGGACGGTCTCCTCGATGCCCTCGTAGACACCTCGCATCGCCGGCTGGATGCCGTGACCGACCACACATCCCTGGTCCGGGGTGGTCCGGTGCAGCGCGAAGAGCGGGCCGGGTTCCACGGCCTCGTACACGTCGAGCAAGGTGATCGACCCCAGCTCGCGTGTCAGCGTCCAGCCCGCGCCCACGCCTCGCCGGGACTCCACCAGACCGGCTCGGCGCAGTTCGCCCAGCAGGCGTCTGATCACCACCGGATTGGTGTTCGCGCTGGTCGCGATCTGCTCGGAGGTGGCGACCTCATGACCCTGGCGCTGGTAGAGGCCGATCCAGGCCAGCGCGTGAGCGGCGATCGTCAACCTGCTGTTGGCGCTCATGTGACCCTCCTCCCAGTGGAAACATTTTCTGTTACGACTGTGCAGTCGTAACGAGTATAGTTGCGATCATTGTCGTAACCATCATTGTTTCGACAGGCGGCGAAAGAGACCGATTCAACGAGGTGGGAACTATGAGCCAGCCGCTCACGGGCAAGGTCGCCCTGGTCACCGGTGGGTCCCGCGGACTGGGAGCCGCCACCGTACGGCTCCTGGCCGAGCAGGGTGCCGATGTCGCGTTCACCTACGTCAGCTCCGCAGAGCGGGCGCAGGCCGTCGTCGACGAGGTGCGAGGCAAGGGCGCGAAGGCCGTCGCCATCCAGACCGACCAGGGGGACACGAGCCGGGCGCCGGCGCTGATCGACGAAGTGGTCACCGCCTTCGGCGGTCTGGACATCCTCGTCAACAACGCGGCGGTATCGGTGGAACAAGGCCGCACGGTGGACGATCCGGACGCCGACACCGCCGCACTCGACCGCATGCACGCCACCAACTACCTCGGTGTGATAGCCGTCATCCGGGCCGCCTCCCGGGTGCTGCGTGCGGACGGCCGCATCATCACCGTGAGCTCCGGACTCGGTTCCCGCGTCGGCCTTCCCGGCCTGGCCGACTACTCGGCCACCAAGTCGGGGATCGAGAGGTACACCATGGGCGCCGCGCGGGACCTCGGGCACCGGGGCATCACGGCCAACGTCGTGGAGGCCGGACTGATGGAGAGCGGCATGGAACCGCCGGACCCCGAGACCCTCAAGGCCCTGGTCAGCTCCCTTTCCCTCCAGCGCATGGGGCGCCCCGAGGAGATCGCCGCGGCGATCGCCTTCCTGGCGAGCCCCGCCGCGTCGTACGTCACGGGGGCCGTGCTGGATGCCCACGGCGGCTACAACGCCTGAGGGCGATCCTGCCGTGCCCCCGAGGAGACATGGAGGTCGGACCGCACGCCGCGGGCCATGCGCGCCTGCGCTGGCCCGCGGCACGGTGGCCGCTCGCCCCGGGCGGCCGCCACCGGCCGATACGTCCTGGTTCGCAAGCAGAGCCGGCCGGGCAACCGTGAGACGGCCCCGCGCCGCGTGACACGGCCTGGCCCCCGGCGAGCGGAGTACCGGGCGCGCCGGCCCGGTGGCCCGCCACCAGCTCCCCGGGGCCGGGAGTGCCCCGCGCACCAGCTCCAGGAGGCGCGCGTTCCCGTCCGGCGGAACAGCCCGTTAAGGCAGCTGATTGCGTTCCAGCGAGAAGAAGCTCACCTGGCAGTAGCCCTGGATCAGCGAAGGCAGCTGCCGGACATGATCGGCTCGGATCGTGTTGTAGACATCGTGCCTGGTCATCCCCGGCGCCGGTGTGTACGTACCGGAGAAGGTCATCAGATCCTGATCGCGATGGCTGAAGGTGATGATGAAGCAGTACTCGACGAGGGGATCCGCGGGCTGGGCCATGGTTGCCTCTCGGTGGGGGACCGGTCTCGTCATTGCGGACGAAGGAATGATCCATCCGGTTGCGGCAGCCGTACCCCTACATCCGGACCGCGCGGGAGTGGGCGGGAAGCGCCGGCAACCGGGCCGTGCCGCCGCGGGCGGCGGCGCATCCGGCTCCTTCCCGGCCGCCATCGCGCGGCTGCCGGACCACCTCGCCTCCCGGTCCCGGATGACGTAGTTGCCGTGCGCCAGTTGAAGACTCGGTCGTGCGAGCTTGTCGTTGCCGGACGGCAGTTGGCCACGGACGTACGCCGGGCGCGCTCGGGACCGGTGGCCGAACGCGGCAACTCCAGAGCACCTGGCCCTCGCCGGTCACGCCGCCGATCGCAGGGTGGCCGACTGGCGAACAGGTGACATGGCGTCTATGCGCCAGCCCTTACACCTGGCACGGCGTCAACTCCCGGCCCGACTGTTGCCGGGCACACGCCGGTGACGCTCGTTCATCGGGCGATCTCAGGGGAGTTGGTACAAGGTTATGCGATCCAGATCGAGGACCGCGGCCGTGGTCGCGGCCACCGGGGTGGCGCTGCTCGCCACCGGGATGCCGGCGGCAGCCGGTCCGGAGCCGGCCGCCGGGACCGGCCGCGCGGCCGTACCGCCGGCGCCGCCCGCGCAGCACACCGTCACATTGATCAGCGGCGACCGGGTCGGCTTCACCGGCAGCGGGAGCGGGCTCCAGGTCAGCGGGGTGAACCCGGGCAAGGGCCGGGGCCACATCGCGTTCACCCGGGCGAGGATCAACGACCACGAGTACGTGATTCCCGTCGACGCCACGCAGCCGCTGGCCGAAGGGCGGGTGGACCGGCAGCTCTTCGACGTCACCGCACTTGCCGCGCAAGGGCTCGACGACGCCACCCGGGCGTCCATTCCGCTGATCACGACAGCCCAGGCGGGCCCCGCGCTGCGCGGGTCCACGCAGCGGGACACCTTCCCCGAGCTGGGGCTGGCGGCCCGAACGGTCGCCAAGTCCGAGGCGGCCACGGCCTGGCGGGGCTTCCTCGCCGCCGGCGGGACGTCCCGCGCCGCCGCGTCCGGGAAACTGTGGCTGGACGCCGAGGTCGAGGCGAGCCTCGACCGGTCCGTCGCCATGACCGGCGCGCCCCAGGCATGGCGCAAGGGGCTTGACGGCAAGGGCGTGCGCGTCGCCGTGCTGGACACCGGGTACGACCCCGCCCACCCCGACCTCAAGAACAAGGTCGTCGCGGAGAAGAACTTCACCTGGGACGAGGACGTCACCGACCTCAACGGCCACGGCACGCACGTCGCCTCCACCGTCGCCGGAAGCGGCGCCGCCTCGCAGGGCCGCTACAAGGGCGTCGCGCCGGGGGCCGACCTGTTGATCGGCAAGGTGCTCGACGGCAGCGGGTCCGGCAGTTTCAGCGGAATCCTCGAAGGCATGGAATGGGCGGCCGCCCAGGACGCGGACATCGTCTCGATGAGCCTCGGCTCCAACCTGCCGAGCGACGGCGGCGACCCGATCTCCCAGGCCGTCGAGACCCTGTCCGGGGACGGCGGACCGCTGTTCGTCGTCGCGGCCGGCAACGAGGGCAAGCCGGGCACCATCGGCACACCGGCCGCCGCGCCGAGCGCCCTGACCGTCGGGTCGATCACCAAGGAGGGTGCGATGTCGTCGTTCTCCTCCCAGGGACCGGCGGTGACCGACGGAGGCGTCAAGCCCGAGATCACCGCGCCGGGCAGCGCGATCACCGCCGCCCGTGCCGCGGGCACGCTGGACGGCGCCGCGAACAGCGAGTTCTACGCGACGATCAGCGGCACCTCCATGGCGACCCCGCACGTCTCCGGGGCGGCCGCCATCCTCAAGCAGCGGCACCCGGACTGGGACGCGCAGCGGCTCAAGGCGGCGCTCGTCGGCGCCGCCGACCCGGTCGACGGCGCCGGCGTGTACGAGCAGGGCGCGGGCAGCGTGGACGTGCCCGGCGCGCTCTCGTCGACGGTCACCGCCTCTCCTTCCGCGGTCTCCGCCGAGCTGACCTGGCCGTACACCGGCAACCCGACCCGCACGGTGACGTACCGCAACAGCGGCGGCAAGGACATCCGGCTGGACCTCTCCCTGACCGGCAAGGCACCGGTCTCGCTCGGCACACGCCGGCTGACCGTCCCGGCGGGCGGCACCGCCGAGGCGACCGTGCGGATCGACACCGCCCGTGCGTCCGCCGGCGCCCACAGCGCCTGGATCACCGCACGCGGCAGCGACGGCAGCACGGCGCGCACCCCCGTCGGCGTCGACGCGGAGGGCCCGGCCGCCACGCTCACCCTCGAAGCCGCTGCGCTGCGGCCCGGGGTCGAGACGGCGTACACCAACCTGGTGGTGCAGAACGAGCGGAGCGGCGAGGCCCGGCTGGTCAGCCTCACCGAGGGGGCCGAGGAGCTCCGGCTGCCGGTCGGCGACTACCGGGTGTTCGGCGGCGTGTGGGAGTACGTCCGGTACGGCAGGTCGAGCGTGCCCGAGACGTCCGTCGCCGTCGCCCGGCGTCTGACCCTCACCGGCGACCGGACGCTGAGGACCGACCTGTCCGGCGCGAAGCCGGTCACCATGGGCATCGACGACCCGAAGATGCGGATCAACGAGTGGGGGTCGGCGACCGGGCTGGTCTCGTCGGCCGGAGCGGGCGTCCCGGAGGGTCTGACAGCGCCGCTCTACTCCGGCGCGTACCGGTCCTATGCCGTGGGCAGCGCGAAGATACCCGGACTGACGTACTTCTCCGCCGCCTCCTGGGAGCAGCCGTCCGTCCTCGCGGCGACCGCCGGCAGCTCCGGCAGCCCGGTGGACGTGCCGGTGTGGCTGATGACGCAGCGGCTGGAGTGGGACCTGGAGAAGCGGGTCACCGACGCGGGCGACGGCGGGGACCTGACGGGTCTTGAGATCGAGGACCGGATCGTGCTCCTGGAGTCGGACTGGAGCCTGCCCTGGGAGGAGCTGGACCGGCGCTACCAGGCGGTCAAGGCGCTGCGGCCGGCGGCGATCCTGCTGGCCGGGTCGGCGTCGATCGGCGCGGACGACCCCACGCTGGGCACCGACGACCACGGTGCGGCCCTGCTGCGCGAGCGGCTCGCCAAGGGCGAGGTGACCCTGCGGATCAAGGGGGAGCGCAACGGCGAGCGCACCTACTTCACGTTCCACGCCCACGACGACGGGGTGCCGGCGGGTGCGAACTGGCAGGACCGGAGCCTGGACCTGGCCCGCGTGGACCACAGCTTCCGCACCACCGGGTTCCCCAACGACCCCAAGGGGATCTACGGCTGGGTGACCTACCGCGGTCTCAATCTCGCCCAGCAGTCGACGCTGTTCCGCGCACCGCAGCGGATGACGGCGTACTACACACCCGAAGTGCCGTGGACGACGGCCACGTTCGAGTACGCGCTGGACGACGGACCGCTGGGTGTGCAGTACACCAACCCGACGGTCCTCCGCCAGGGACGCACCGTCACGGACAACTGGCTCACCGCGCCGTTCAACCCGTCGCTGTCGGTGAACGGCCCCGACGGCCGGGCACAGGCCACCCGCGTGGGGGACAAGCTGCGTCTGGCGCTGCCGATGTTCTCGGACGCGGCGGGCCACCGGTCGGAGCCGCTGCGGAATCTGGAGTCCGGCGAGACGGTGCTGCGCGATGGCTCCGGCAAGGTGATCGCCCGTAACGACGAGCCGGGGCAGGGCGTCTTCGACGTGCCCGCGCGTGGCCAGTGGTACGAGATGACCTCGTCCGCGCACCACGACAGCCCGGAGTGGAAGCTGGGCACGCACGTCACGGAAACCTGGCGGTTCCGCTCGGAGCACACCGGTGCCGAGCGCCCGCTGCCGCTGCTCGACACGCGCTACGACATGGCGGGGCTCGACGGCGACAACTCGGTCGCGGCGAACCGGGAGTTCACCTTCGGCCTGGGCATCGGCCGGCAGGCCGGGGTGAGCGGCGGTGCCGGCATCGAGCGGGTGGCGGTGCGGTACTCCACGGACGACGGCGCCACCTGGCACGCGGCGGAGGTCCGGGGCCGGGACGGCGTCCGGCGGGTGACCGTGCCCGCGACGGGCACCGGCTGGGTCTCACTGCAGGTGACCGCCGCGGACCGCTCCGGCACATCGCTGACGGAGACGGTCACCCGGGCCTACCGCGTCGGCTGCCCGGAGCAGTGGTGCGGCTACGCCCCGACCTGGCCGCACTGGCCGGCCGGCTAGTCCGCGAGCCGACACCGCGCCGGTGCGGGCCGTCCCGAGGGCCGGCCCGCACCGGCGCGTGGCTGTCGTGAGGACCGCAGGCGTCGGTGCACCAGTGCGTGCTGTCGGAGCTCCCAGAGCAGGCCAGGTCGCTGCCGTTCGAGAGGAGGCCGAGTGGCGGTCGGGCCCACCCAGGGATGCACG